>JAUWTX010000055.1 GCA_030614505.1 Desulfuromonadales bacterium | reverse complement strand
ATGATCGTCCCAAGTGGTTTAAAGGGATTATTCCCGGCGGCAAGACCTCTGACGGGAATGACCATGAGTCTCCATCAGAAGATTGATATGGATGTTCAGAAAACCTCCAGGCGGATAATCAGTCCGCCGACAAAGCGCGGGTCAATATCCTCGAAACCAACTGAGCAGAACTCCTCCTCCCAGATATCCAGGCAATAGCCAGCAAAATCTCCACCACCTGACATCAATGAATCCAACCACTTAACTGTCTCTTCGCGAAGACGCGGATGCAATACGCCCGAATGGGAAACCATGCCATGCAAACCGGCAAGTTCTTCTTCGGCAATTGGCAGAGGTTGAAAATCCCGACCCAACAGTTTATTGGCCAGAGAGGTCAGAAAAAATTCCACCAGGGTGACCTCATCAGCCTGGTCAGGCTGACATCCGGTGAGATCCAAAACCTCTGGTTCCGGCAGAACGAATTGCAGGGCATCTTCGAATAATTGTCGCTGTATTTCAATTCTGTCAAGCCATAGGTCAACGGACTGGATCTCGGCAAGACTGGCAAACAGGCGCGTCCCACCCTTTGTAGGATTGGCAACACCTTCGAAAAAAAGAGGTGGGTTCTGGTTGAGGGCCGCGACACATGCCCTGGCGTTGTGATCCAGATAAGGCGCGACAGTTGTCTTACCAACAATGGTGGCCCGACGCTGCAATCTCAAGGTCATACTGTAACCGAGACGGAACAGGTCTTCACAGTAGCAGTCAGTGAGGCATTTTTGGGCAGCATCAACATCTTGACCAGCCAGCCATTCAAGAGCCAGATTGAGATAAGCATCCACCTTGCTGATCACCTTGCTGACTTGTTCGAGATTTCCCATCTCGATGCGATCCGCCATTATCACCTTGTTGACCACATTGGCCATCTCCCAGGCCAGACCCTCATCCATACCGTCGGCCAGGGCCTCAGCCAGCAGACCTTTTGGTCGGACCAGCGTCAGGGTGAAGCCGGGCGCACTTCCTTCACAAGAGCCGGGAGTGATTTTAACCGGACGCTCCTGACGATACTCTTCCGGATCAATCCAGGAGTAAACCTTACGGGCAGAGAAGGAGTCCTGGATACCCATATCCTGCAGGCGTCCGGTCCGTTGTTGATAGACACTCTCCTCGATCATCCCCATAGTCTCGGCCCGAACAGCCTCTAACAGGTAGACGAAGAATCCCGGCTCATAGCTCTGTAGAATATCAAGGATTTTGCCAAACATCTTGGCGCCGTTCTCGGAGTGATAGGAAATCTCGTAACCGCCATCGCGCTTGACTGCGTCAATGCGCGCGTCACTGTTCTCATCCTCCTCCGGCCCTGACAAGATATCCAGTTCAGACTTGAAGATCAGGACCAGTTGCTCGAAGTTCATCTCTCTGAGAACCCTGAAGACATTTTCTTCTTCACCCTGCAGCAGCGATATGAGCCAGCGATGCGTCTTGGTGGAATCAAACTGGTCGCCGTTCCAACAGTCAAGATCAATGAAACCACTCCATTGCTCGGGAGTCGCCAAGCCCAGTAGTTCCGGAAGATGCTCAGGCCCTCGTTCCACGGCAAGGAGATAAACCTCCTGTGTTGGCAACAGGGCCATAAGTTCGCCACCGTTTGGGGCATCAATCAGCAACCGGGTCTTCTGCCGGGCATCCTGACAGCGCAGAACATCAATTTGTTCGGCAGGCGACAACCGGGGAAAATCACCCAAATTGATTCTAGACAGGGCTGGCTTAATGGACATCTTCAGGCTCCAAAAGAGTTGATCCGGGCAAGACAACAAGATCCTGCAAATTTGTACAAGTCACCATCTTCTATTCTTCTGCTTTGAAATCGTTATAGATGTCATTGATTCTGGTCTGCAGCCAGGCCGGGTCAAACCACTCGGACGGTTCAACAGGGACTTCGGAAATATAAGTGGCATAGTGGAGATGATCTCCTCCGGCCATACCGGTATTTCCAGAGCGGCCGACAACTTCCTTCTTGTCAACATTCATACCTGGGCTGACATCCATCTGCGATAAGTGGGCATACATGGTAAAAACACGGCCACCGTGGTCGATGATGACACAGTTGCCATAAATCCCGAGATACTCTGCAAAGATCACTACTCCGTTGTTGGCGGCCTTGATCGGCATTTTCGCAAGACCGGCAATATCGATACCATAATGGGTCTGGTGGTCGATCACTTCTTTGTCGAGCAGGTAGGTACGAGGTTCGGCAAATTGCGCCTTAGGTGCACCGAGGTTACGGTAAAAAGGTCCGTTCCATAGCGGCTCAGGGCTTTGGGCCGCCGATGTAATCGATTTGATCCTGGCCCGGTTCTCAACACGCATGGTCCTGTTCATCTCGAGAAAGGCCTCTTTGCCTGCACCCTCTTTATTGAGCATCTCCAAAGATTTTCTCTCGATAAACGAGTGCGGAATGTTCAGGGTGTCATGTTTGAATTGGCGATCTTTGGTGACGGTCCCGATGAGCAGGCGACGAGTATTGCCAGCAAGGTCTTCGACCACAACCATTGGTTTAAAATCAGCCACTTCGACATCATGAGGATGGGCGAAGACAGCAAAATGACGCGTACCCTCTGCGTTGCTGATGAAACGAAATTGATGTTCACCAACGGTCAGGCGGATATTGGTTTCGCGCTCGGGTGTCGAGACAAACACAGCCGCGCCTCCCCCCCGCTGCATGTAGCGGGTCGCCGACTCCAACACGACCCTGGGCGGAACCTTGTCGAGTACGTAACTCCGACACTCACTTATGCGGTTGGGGAAATATGGATTCGCGTCTGCGGCAACAACACAGACTTCATGTTCTCCATCGGCGAGTGCCGAGAGGTCAACTGTCAGTTCATATGAGGTCGATCCGCCTGCGTTGATACAGGATTTTCCATCTATCTTGCCGTCCAGGTAGTAGCAAACCTCACCGAGTCCGCGATTGTCGCTCGCCATGACTACCACGCTCTGATTGACATGTGTTGCCTCGGTCAGTTTGATGGCCGGTTTCTGCCAGTCTCTTGAGAGTCCTAAGATGGACGCACCAACAACCAGAGCCAAAACAATAATCAATAGTAATATTTTTTTCATGCCGTAAGCTCCTATACGAATTCAGAACAGCTCAGATAGACCTGTAGAAGTGTCTATAAGAATACTGTGGACAGATAGTAATGCAACCGATGCCAGTGGGTTACTCGATGATAAGGTTAGGCAGTTCGTCTGTATCGTCGGCTTTAACCGGAAAAAGCTCTTCGAGGAGTTGACCGCAGGTGTCGATGGCAGCACAGAGTGCATTGCAGGTTTCACCGTGGTGCATACCGTCAGTGATGGTCTGGACGATTCCGTCCCAAGTGTCAGCAGGGACGACATTGTTAATGCCGCGATCTGCCAGGACATGAACCCGACGCTCGAAGAGGGAGATGAGAATGAGAATACCGGTTTCGTCACGAGTATGATGGAGGCCATGCTCAAGAAATGAAACAATCGCCTTCTCCTCGACTTCCTCGCTGATTTCAACCGGGTGGATGAGGCGTCGTCTCAAAGAGGGAAGACTGCGAATAAGTATTTTGAAAGGAATGTAACCGAAGATAAAAAGCCATAAGAAATGCCAGAGTGATTCGCCAAAAAAGGCCCAACTGAGTGACACCGCAGCAGCCAGAGAGAAAAGTCCGGCACCGAGGATTTCCGCCCGAGGATAATTATAGGACTCATCAACCACCATTGGTACAATCTCGCCGCTGGTACTTTTTTCGGCCTGCTGCACTGCAGACTCAATGCGTTTTTTTTCCTCTTCGGTGAAGAAGTTCTTTGCTGTCGTCATACTAAACCTTTGTATTGTGCTGCTAAGCTGTTAATCAGTGGAAAGTGCCGGGCAAGAAAGGATTTCCCTGTCACTCATTATTACCACCCTCCTGAAGCCCCGCCGCCACCAAAGCCACCACCACCCCCGCCGAAGCCGCCTCCGCCACCAAAACCACCGCCCCCTCCACCGAAGCCACCGATCCAGAAACCGCTACGACGATGTCGGCCGCGTCGACCGCCACCACCAAGAAGCATCAAGCCGGGACCGAGAAAGATGAGCAAGGCCAGCGAGCCCAATGGGTTGCGCTTTTTCTTCCGGGTCGTGCTTCCGGTGCCCTGGTATTCGCCACGGACTGCCTCGGCCATGGCCGCCACCCCGGCGATGACGCCGCCGTCGAAGTCTCCGGACTGGAAGCGTGGCTTGATTTCATTGTCGATAATGCGCCCGGCGAGAAGATCGGTAAGTTTTCCCTCGAGGCCGTAACCGACCTCAATACGCATCTGTCTCTCCTGCCGGGCAATCAGCAACAAGGCACCATTATCCTTGCCCTTCTGCCCTATTTCCCACTTTTCAGCAACTCTCAGGCTGTATTCTGCAAGTACTTCGCCCTCCAGAGAATCGATAGTCAACACTACCAACTGAGTCGAATCACTGCCTTCGAAGCCACGCAGGAAATTCTCGATTTTCAGTTCTGTTGTCGGCGAAATCACGCCGGCGAGGTCATTGACATAGCCGGTGGATTTCGGCACCTCAAGAGCCGCAACGCTTAGCGGTAACAGGAGAAAAACAAGGGTATACAGGATAATTCTGCGCAAAGACATATCTAAAATTTCACCTTAGGAGCTTTTTCGGCACCCGCTTCGGCCTTGAACGGTTCTTTTCGCTCAAGGTTAAGTAAAAACTTGTTTGTCAGGTTGTTGGGGAAGGTTCGAATCGAACTGTTGAAGATCTGTACGGCCTTGTTATAGCGCTGACGGGCAACGCTGATACGATTTTCAGTCCCCTCAAGCTGATGCTGCAGATCGAGAAAGTTCTGGTTTGCCTTCAGGTCCGGGTAACGTTCGACAACCACCAGCAACCGGGAGAGGGCTCCCGAAAGCGCTCCTTGTGCCTGCTGGAACTTCTGCAGAGCTGCAGGATCAGAGAGGTCACCTGTGTTGACTTGGGCTTTGCCGACACTGGCTCGAGCCTCAGTGACCGCTATCAGAGTCTCTTTCTCATGCGAGGCGTAGGCCTTGACTGTCTCAACCAGGTTTGGGATCAGATCGGCCCGTCGCTGGTAAGTGGCCTCGACATCGGCCCAGGCGGCAAAAACTCCTTCCTCGTTCTTCTGAATCTGGTTGTAGCCGCAACCGGTGAGAGAGGGCAAAGTGACGAGGACGGCAATCAGCAACAGGGTAAAACGCTTTAACATGGTGGGCTGCTCCTTGGAAAAAATCAAAAAATGAACCGATCGTACGAAGTGTGAATATTAGCTTCCAATATAGTCACCTGCATAAGGATTTTCAACCAGAGAAAAAAAGAATAGAAACATTTACACAGAAAATTTTCCACTTAAATCCATAAAAAAAGGAGTGCCTCGAGAGGCACCCCTTTCTGCTTGCATTTGAACTAACTGCTTAGATACCAGCAGCTTCTTCCAGCATAGCTGTGGTAACCGACTTGGGACGCTCGATAGCGTAACCAAGAGCGCGGTCCCAAGTGATGTTGGCGAGGCAACCGAGTGCGCGGCCAATACCGAACAGAACAGTATAGAACTCGTACTGCTCAACACCATAGTACCACTGGATGACGCCAGACTGTGCGTCGACATTTGGCCAGGGGTTCTTGGCTTTGCCCTGCTCGGTCAAAACGCCAGGAGCAACTTCAAAGATCATCTTGACCAACTGGAACAGCGGGTAATCTTTGAGGCCTTCTGTATTCATGCAGAACTCACGCTGCGAGGTGTAGCGGGGGTCAGTCTTGCGCAGGACGGCGTGACCGTAACCCGGGATAACCTGACCGCTGTTGAGAGTGTCCCACAGAGCTTTCTTGAGGCCTTCTTCGGTTGGCACTTCGCCACCGAGTTTTTCCATGAAAGACTGGGTCCAGCGGAGGACTTCCTCGTTAGCCAGACCGTGCAGAGGACCAGCAAGACCGTTGAGACCCGCGCTGTAGGAGTAATAAGCGTCAGACAGTGCCGAAGCGACCAGGTGAGTGGCGTGTGCAGAAACGTTGCCGGACTCATGGTCAGAATGCAGGATGAAGTACATACGTGCAACATCATCATAAGGAGCATCGATGCCCATCATGTGAGCGAAGTTTCCGCCCATGTCGAGGTTCGGGTCAGCAGCAATCTGATCATCATTTTTGTACTTCTTACGGTAGATGAAAGCACCAATAGGACCAAGTTTTGCCATCATGTTGTTGGAGTCTTCGTACATATCTTCCCAGCAGGTCATCTTGTTGAACTTGCCAGCAGCGTAGTTAGCAGAGAACACGGAGTCATGCTGCATCGCCAGAACTGCGGAAGAGAACATGGTCATTGGATGAGAGTCACTCGGCATGGCATTGAGTACATCGAAGACATACTGAGGAACCACGGAACGTGCTTTCCAGTCTGCAACAACTTCCAGAGTCTGCTCCATGGTCGGAACATCACCGGTCAGCAGGAGATACCAGAAACCTTCAACATAAGGCTGCTTGCAGCCCGGAACCTTCGGCAGGGCATCAAAAGTTTCAGGAATGGTCATGCCGCGGAAACGAATGCCTTCCATCGGGTCAAGGTAGGAGATATCGGTGACCAGGCTCTTGATGCCACGGGCGCCACCAATAGTCTGGGCGATGGTTACGTCGCCCAGTTTGACATCGCCACACTCTTTGACCAGTTTAGTGACGCGGGGGCGATGCGCTTCAATCTTCTTACGCAGGACTTCTTTCATTGTCGACATACGCTCTCTCCTTTTGTGGAATGAAATGGAGGCGGGCTGAATACCCACCACGAGTAAAACTATCCCTTGTTAATAAAACAGCAACTGTCACATGATAAAACAACCCGCCAACAGCCCAGCCTAGGTATGTAGAACTCATACCAGAACAGAAGACCAGACGCAGCAGGAAAAAAACAAATTAGAGGAAAGGCAAATCATTCTTGTGATTCTTTACCTTTTCTCATATTCCAGATTACTTTCTAACAAGTCACTCATAAAGTGTCAAGTCGATTTTGTATACAGTATGCGATTTCTTTTTTCAGTAACCCTCATTCTTTTCATTTGCATTAACGGCCCACCATGCTAAAATGCCCAAAAAATAGGCAAATAATCCATGGTAATAGGTGCCCTCAAACTCAAGAATCCAATCATTTCAGCTCCTATGGCGGGCATTTCAGACCTGCCCTATCGTCTCATCATGAAACGCCACGGAGCCGCTCTGGTATTTACTGAAATGATCAGCGCCAATGGTCTTTTTTTCAATGGTAAGGCGACCCGTAAACTTCTGGAATCCAGTCCTGAAGAACGGCCTTTGGGTGTTCAACTGTTCGGCGAATCCCCGGAGCGCATGGCAGAAGCTGCCAAACAGGTTGAAGATTGTGGCGAACTGATTGATCTTAACTTCGGCTGTCCGGTCCGCAAAGTCATTCGCTCGGGAGCCGGTAGCGCACTGCTGCGTGAACCGGAGAAGGTTGCCCGCATTGTCTCTGCTGTACGTAACGCAACATCCAGACCATTGACAATCAAGTTCCGTTCCGGCTGGGATCACGACTCAGTCAACTTTCTTGAAATTGCACGCATCGCTGCCGAAGAAGGGGTCGATGCGGTCACCCTGCACCCGCGAACACGCTCACAGATGTTCGGCGGGCAGGCAGACTGGCAACAGATAAAAAAGCTCAAAGAGACCCTGTCGATCCCGGTCATTGGCAGTGGCGACCTCTTTCATCCAGAAAGCATTAAAAACATGTTTGAGCAGACAGGTTGTGACGCCGTGATGATCGGTCGGGGAGGCTATGGCAATCCCTGGATTATTGGCCAGGCCCTGGATCTGCTCGCTGGTCGATCAGTAACACAGCCAACGTCTGAAGAGCGATTGTCTGTCGTTCGGAATCATTTTGAACTCTGCCTTGAAACCTTCGGCCCACAGAAAACGCTTGGGCAAATGCGTAAACATTTCAGCTGGTATGTTCGCGGCATGGAAAATGCCGCCGGATTCAGAGTAAAGATCAACCAAACCAAAACGATCGCTGAAATGAGCTGTCATCTCGAGGATTTCTTTGCTGATGCCGCCTGAAGTTACAAACAAGGGCACTGGTCCACCTTCCAGCACCGACTCGGCTCTCTATGGCATGATTCTGGAGAATATCGACCGTGCTGTGATTGCCTTCAATCAAGCAGGCCGGATTACGCTCTTCAACCCGGCCGCCGAAGCGCTCATGGAATGCTCATCTCGACAGATGATCGATCAGCACTACCAGGAACTGTTCAAGGGCCAGGAGACTCTGCTCTACCTGATTAAAGTTGCCCTCGAGGAAGGCCGACCCATCACCGATGACGAAGGCCTTTACCTGCACCGGTCAAAAGCTGCACCATTACCAATCAATGCTTATGCAGCGCCGATTTTTGCCCACCGGGGCGATCAGGATGGAGTGGTTATGATCATCCGTGATCTATCGCGAATCAAGGAACTCGAGGGGACCTTGCGCCGCGCTGATCGGTTGTCAATGCTGGGCACCCTGGCTGCCGGGCTAGCCCACGAAATCAAGAATCCACTGGGGGGGATCAAGGGCGCGGCACAATTGCTCTCCAGGGAACTGACGAAAAAAAGCTCCCTGCAGGACTACACGCATATCATGATCAAGGAAGTGGAGCGGATTAATTTCATCATCGAAGAACTGATGGATCTTGGTAATCCGAGGCCACCGGTGATCGGCGATGTCGACCTGACCGATATCCTGGACAATATCATTCTGCTGCAAAGAGAAGCGGTACATTGCCAGAGCATCAAGTTCAAATTAAAACTCGATCCGAGCATCCCTCCTGTGCAGGGAGATGAGGACCTCTTGACCCGTCTTTTTCTCAATCTCATCAAGAATGCCAGGGAAGCAATCCCCCATAAAGGTGAAGTATTGATAGAGACCAGGATTTCTTCAAATTATCATATGAGCAGTCCGGGCAAGCGCTCATCACCGATGGTGGACATCACGATCAGAGATACAGGCTGCGGCATTGCGCAGGAAGAGATGGATCGCATCTTTACTCCTTACTTCACCACTAAGAGTAAAGGGAGCGGGCTTGGTTTGGCAATTTCCCAGAAAATCGTTGAAGACCACCATGGCTTACTGAAGATTGAAAGTTCTCCTGAAAAGGGAACAAGCATAATCGTTTCATTGCCGCTACACCGTTAATATTACCTCTGCACCCTTAATGCTGAGTATTTTTTTCAAGGAGCATCACACATGACGATCAAACGGATTCTGATTGCGGATGATGAGGAGAGTATGCGCTGGGTACTGTCCAAGTCTCTGACCAAACAGGGCTTTCAAGTTGACTTGGCCAGCAACGGCCAGGAAGCTTTGCTCATGAGCAGAAAACAGAGTTACGACCTGGCAATACTTGACATCAAGATGCCTGGGCTCTCGGGCTTGGAGTTGCTGAGCAAATTCCAGGAAGAGTGTCCTCGGGCCCTGGTCGTTATCATGACAGCTGAATCATCTATGAAAAATGCCATCGAGGCGATGAAACGAGGTGCCTATGATTACCTGACCAAGCCATTTGACCTTGACGCCCTCGACGCCATCATCTTCAAAGCTCAGAAAGCTGCGGACGTCTCCGCTGAAGTGTCACTTCTCAGACAGGAGATAAAGAACCATTACCAGCTGGAACGCACTATTATTGGCCAGAGT
>JAUWTX010000229.1 GCA_030614505.1 Desulfuromonadales bacterium | reverse complement strand
GATCAGGCCGATGGTGGCGATGATGAACATCTCTTTGCTCTTGACTGCCTCAGGATGAAGCAGACGACCCCAGGCTTCGCTGAGTATGCCAAAGGCAATCAGTAGCAGAGTGGAGCCGTTGATCAGTGAGACCAGGATTTCGGCGCGGTGCCAACCGTAGGTGCGGGTGTCGCTGGCCGGAAATTTTGCCAGGCGGATTGCTGCCAGCGACAGGATCAGAGCAAAAAGATCCATGAAAACGTGGGCGGCATCAGACAGCAGAGCCAGGGAGTTGGTCCAGAAGCCACCGATAAGTTCGGCGATCAGGGTGATTGCAGTCAGGCCGATGGCGATAATAAAGCCACGGGTGATGCCGCGGTCCAGGAGGCTATGATCATGATGCTCAGAGCCATGATCATCATGGTTATGATGGTCTGATTGCTTCTGTTCAGACATTGACAGCTTGTCTCCTCAATAGTTTATTCTAGACTTAAGAATATCGTTAAATCAAGCCCCATAGAGTTGAGGCAATCATTCCCTTTTCCAGATTGCTATGCTATTGTGACCAGCGATTTTTTGTAGCGCATACAATCAAGCAGAACAGGACACATATTATGAGTGAAACCCTTTATGACGTATTGATCATTGGCGGCGGCCCGGCCGGGTTGACTGCCGGTCTTTATACCTCGCGTGCCCGACTAAAGACCTTGCTGGTGGAACGGATGATTCTCGGTGGCCAGGTGATGACTACGACCAAGGTGGAAAATTATCCTGGCTTCCCCGGCGGTATTGACGGCCCTGATCTTATGGTGCGCTTTCAGGAGCATTGTCAGGAATTTGGTCTGGAAACGATGACCGGCGAAGTGACCGGTCTGGTTGATAAAGGTGCGGAAAAGGTAGTCACTGTCGATGGCAGGGAGATACGTACCAGAGCGGTGATTATTACGACCGGTGCCGAACCGAGTAAGCTCGATATTCCTGGCGAAACTGAATTCGTTGGTCGAGGGGTGTCTTATTGCGCAACCTGCGACGGCGCGTTTTTTCGAAATGTGCCGGTGGCGATCATCGGTGGTGGTGATACGGCTGCGGAAGAGGCCCTTTTCCTCTGTCGCTTCGCCAGTAAAGTTTACCTGGTACACCGTCGTGACGAATTGCGTGCCACCAAGGTTCTTCAGGATCGTATTTTTGCAAATGACAAGATTGAACCGGTGTGGAACAGTACGGTCGATCAGGTCGTAGGTGACAACACTGGTGTCACCAGCCTGGTTCTGCATAACCGTCAGGATGATTCACAACAAACGCTTGAAGTCGATGGGATGTTTGTGGCCGTTGGGGTGACACCGAAGGCGCATTTTCTTGCCGATATCCTTGATTTGACACCGGAAGGATATATTCTGGCCGACTCCGATTGTCAAACCTCAATGCCGGGTGTTTTTGCTGCCGGTGATGTGCGAAAGAAGATTCTCAAGCAGATCGCCACGGCGGTTGGTGATGGTGCAATTGCCGCCATTGTTGCCGAGAAATATCTGGATGATTTTGAGTGAGTAGAAAGCTGTAAGTTGTAAGCTGTAAGAATTTAAATCTTTTGCCCCTCTGGGGTATTGCAATCGACAATTAAGGAGGGATGTATGCTTGCCAAGGTTCTATCCGGGGCGCTGCTCGGTATCGATGCCTACCCGGTTGAGGTGGAGGTCGATATTGCCCAGGGACTGCCGCAGTTCGCTACGGTTGGTCTTCCCGAGGGTGCGGTCAAGGAAAGCAAAGACCGCGTCAAATCTGCCATCAAGAATTCCGGTTACGAATTCCCCACTCGCCGTATCACCATCAATCTCGCGCCAGCTAACATCCGTAAGGAAGGCACAGCGTTTGACCTGCCGATGGCGGTCGGTCTGCTGACAGCAACCGGTCTCGTCGCGCCGGAACGTACTGCGCGCTTTCTTTTTATGGGCGAACTTTCCCTGGATGGTTGTATCAAACCGGTAAGAGGTGCTCTGCCGGTGGCGGTAGCCGCTCGGTGCTGGGATCTGGACGGCTTGATCCTGCCTGCCGCCAATGCCGAGGAAGGGGCGCTGGTCGATGGACATCCAGTTTATTCTGTAAAGACTCTCGGCGAAGTGGTTGATTTTCTCACCGGTAACCGGATATTGGAACCCTGTCAGGTCGATATTGCGTCGATGATCAACAAAGCTGCACAAGAGGATGTTGATTTTGCCGAAGTGCGTGGTCAGGAGCATGTCAAACGGGCTCTCGAAGTTGCGGCGGCCGGGAGTCATAATATCCTTATGGTCGGGCCTCCAGGTAGCGGTAAAACCATGCTGGCTCGGCGCATTTCCACCATCTTGCCGACACAAACCTTCGAGGAGGCGCTCGAGATCACCAAGATTCACTCGATTCTCGGTTTGCTTCCCGCCGGTCAATCACTGGTCGCCAAGCGAGTGTTTCGTTCTCCTCATCACACCATTTCCGATGCCGGCCTGATTGGCGGTGGTGCTCATCCCCGGCCAGGAGAGGTTTCTCTGGCCCACAACGGCGTCCTGTTTCTTGATGAATTGCCTGAATTCAAAAAAAACATCCTGGAAATGCTGCGTCAACCTCTCGAAGATGGCCAGGTCTGCATCAGCCGGGCGGCGCAGAGCTTGACCTACCCGGCGTCTTTCATGCTGGTTGCAGCAATGAACCCATGCCCCTGTGGCTATCAAGGTGACCCCCAGCACAGTTGCACTTGCACGCCGGCAATGCTTCAGCGCTACCAGACCAGGCTGTCCGGCCCGCTACTCGACCGTATCGACCTGCATGTCGAAGTGCCGCGGGTTCCGCATAAAGACCTCGCCGACCCCATCGATGCCGAGTCCTCCGAGTCAGTTCGCGCTCGAGTCGAGGCAACCCGTCAGGTGCAGCGTGAGCGCCTTGCTCACTATGGTCTGTACGCTAACGGTCAAATGCAGGCGCGACATATTCGTAAGTTCTGTGTTGTCGATGAAGAAGGGCAGAAGCTGCTCGAGATGGTCACCGACCGGCTCGGGCTCTCGGCCCGCACCTACAGTCGCATCCTCAAGGTTGCACGAACCATTGCAGACCTGGCCGGCGAAGAGAGAATTCTTCAAACCCATCTGTCCGAAGCAATTCAGTATCGGGAGTTGACTCGCAAGACGCAGTTTTAAGTTGTCCCAAAACCAATACAGTGTTGAGACCAGATTCTGCCAAGAAAAATGCATACGCGAAGCCAATACCAAGGTTGTCAGCTAAGGATGGTGCCTTTCTGGAAACTGCTTCTGTTCTGCTTGGTCGTCCTTGTTAATTGTGATATTTTGCCTCCATGGGTGACTCTCTTCTTCCATTGCTGCTTGCTCTGTCTTTTATCTTCCTCGGTGCCTTGGTCGGTGGCCGCATAGCATCGGTCTGTCATATCCCGCGGGTTACCGGATATCTGATAACGGGTTTGTTAATTGGGCCATCATTTGCCGACCTGACCAACTTGCCAGTACTGTTGCCTCCGGATGTGCTGTTGGAGCTACGGCCGCTCTCAGAAATGGCCTTGGCCCTGATCCTGATGCACATCGGTGGTCTCTTTGAAATCAGTCATCTCGATCGCTGGCGGCATCGTATCCTGCTTTTTTCCGGAAGCGAAATCCTTCTGACCTTCTTCCTGGTTGTCAGCGCAGTCTTAGTGGTTAATCTTACTGTTTTGCAGAAGATTGTGCCGGGTCTGACTCTCTGGCAGACTTCCCTGGCGTTTGCCCTGTTCCTTGGCATTATTGCCGTAGCAACTGCTCCGGCCGCTACGTTAATGGTTATTCGTGAATATGAAGCAGAGGGTCCTGTAACAGGTGTGGTGCTGACTCTGGTCGGTTTTAACAACCTTGTTTCTGTCCTCGGCTTTGCAGTGCTGAGTCATATCTTTATCTTCCCGGGTGAGAATTTCGGTGTTCTCATAATGCGCATGGGGGGGCCTGTTCTGGTGGGTGCCTTCATGGGCTTTGCCATGTCAGTTTGGGCGCAGCGCCTGGAACTGTCGAGTGAGAACAAGATTCTGATGCTTGGTGGGATTGCCGTCAATGTAGCTATCTGTCGGACGTTGCAGATTGACCCTCTGATGGCGAGCCTGGTCCTGGGGATGGTTCTGGCG
>JAUWTX010000193.1 GCA_030614505.1 Desulfuromonadales bacterium | reverse complement strand
GTGCAGGGTCTCCTCGCGGCCCTCAAGGTAGTTCTGCCGATAGACCGCGATGTGTCCTGAACCGGCCCTCACTCCGCTATCAACCATGCCGGCATAAACTCCATGAGAGAGATTGTGCAATGCCTGCACCAGCATGATGCTGAAAGCAATCGCCGCCAGTGTAATGATGGTGCGGCGTCGGTTGCGCCAGAGATTTTTCCAGGCCAGGTGTAAATAATCCATGTTTTTTTCAGTCCTCACGCACTGCAGCAACCGGATCAAGGCGTGCAGCCCGGTTAGCCGGCAGAAAACCGGCAATAAGGCTGATGAGCATCAGCATTCCAGCAGGAACCAGGAAGTTCCCTGTTTCAAAAACGGCATGCAGACGCGGTAAGATAGTGCCGCCGGCGTATGTGACCGGCGTAATATATCCAGCCAGGTCGATGCCGACCTGCTGCATGTAGAGTGTCATTATTGCTCCGCAGGACAGCCCGATTATCAGGGCTATGCAGCCAAGCAAAAAGGTTTCCAATAAAACCAGGCCGCGGATTGTCCAGGGGCGCATACCCTGTGCCATGAGAATGCCGAACTCGCGGGTTCGTTCCATAACCGACATGAAAAAAGTGTTGAGGATGCCAAGGCCTGTGGCCATGTAAAGTATCGTGACAATAATCATGCGGCTGACATCATAGGCCGCAATGACTTCACGCATTTCCGGAAGCAGGTCACCCCAGTCGAGGACTTCGATATCTTCAGGGAGTTGCGGGTTAAGCTGGTCGGCAGTCTGTGCCGCAGTCATGGGGTCGGCAACGACCATGGCGACTTCATGAATGCGTCCGGGCAGCACCAGTAGCTGCTGTAGCCACGGCAGTGGCACCAGCGCCAGGTTGTTGTCATGCCTGCTGTCGCCGGTGGCAAAGATACCGCTGACAATTAACAGGTCGTTGCCAATTGATCCGTCGGCAGCCTGGGTGACAAAAACCAGCTCGTCACCCGGACTCACCTTCATCTTGCGCGCAAGACCCTGACCGATCAGGGCTCCGTTGTGATCCTCTTCAGCCGGATAATGTCCTGCCGTCAGTTGATGCTGCAGTGAGGTGACTTGCTGCTCCAGTTCAGGGATGACACCGAGCAGTTCAACTGGCTGGCTGGTTTCCCGGCGTGAGAGCAGGCCAAAGCTACGCAAACGCGGAGATTTCCCTGTGATTTCAGCGGCTCTCTCCAAGACCGGTTGGTTCGCAATATCGACAGGAAGGTGAGCAAAGAGGTCGCGACGCAGGTGATATTCAGGGTGGGCAAGGACCAGGTGCCCGTGATATTGCTCGGTTGCCGAGGACAGCATATCCCTGAACATCCCGGAGAAAACGCCGAGGGCAAGAATCAGCAGGGCAGCAGAAACCACCATTGCTGAAAGTGTCAGCAGGGTGCGCCGTCGATTACGCCAGAGATTGCGGAAAGCCAGGGTCAGAAGCATGGTCAAGCAGCCTGTTGGGCTATCTGATCTCAAACAGACGAATTTGCAGCCAGTTCATTGAGCTTGTTCATTAATGGGCCAGCGGCTGCGAGCGATGTTTGAGGTTGCGTAGCGAGAAGAAAGTCTCATCCAGGGGCAGATCATAAAGTAACTCGCTGTAATGGAGAATGGTCATTTCTCCAGGCTTTTCCAGGGGGAGCACAGTCAGACGTAAGGGAACAATGCGGTCGCCGATCTGTTGAACATCGTCAAAATGGATCTCGCGAACACGGATCATATCTTCGTCGAAATAGTCGACCTGCACGGGAACTTGTGGTTCTTTACGGACCCGGTAGATGATTTTACCCCAGACGACAGCGGCTTCAGGTTTTGGCAAACACTCAACCACATAATGGGTGTCCGTTTCCTCAAGCAGTCGAAGATCATACTCCTCGTCAATATGATTGGCCTTGACCAGGTCATCGTTGGTGATGTGACTGCCCATCCAGCTGCCACCCATCATCGATGGTGGAACCTTGATGACACGATCGACTTTAGGCAGGTAATTCCAGACTTCCCGGAATCTTTTGAGCGTGGCGACACCACGCTCCTTGGCTGGGTCGAGGATTCGGACCAGATAATAATCACGCTCCAGCGACCAGGCTTCCATTTTCAGGGTTCTCTCCCAGTGGGCCGTTTTTACCTGCATAGTGGTGAGTGCCCGGGAAGATGTGCCCATGTACTGACGTTCAACCTCTCGAATCAGAGACTGAACGTCCAGTGCCATGACTGTACTCGAGAATGTCAGCAAGAGTGCTGAGAGGGATAGGCCTGCAAGGAAACTTTTAGCGTTGCACAGGAGCATGGCTTAGGCTTTCTTTTTCAGCGCTGTAAGGTGTCTACAGCATAGCACAAAAAAAGTCGCCCTAGTTTCCCGGGGCGACTTTTACAGACTTCGTCATGTATGTAAGCCACTACTTCTTAGGTGGCCGACTGGCGTAGATAAGAACCTTGTTGTCCGTGTAGGCTTCAACTTCTCCAGCAAAGGTTTCGATCTGGAAGTAATCCTGGACCTTTTCCGGGGCGTCCACGAAAAACTTGTTGAGTTGGGCGATGCCATCGCGGTTCAGCCCGGCCCGTTTTGCCCAGGTCGGGAAATCATGAGTCTTCGGGATGATTGCCGTTTCATGCAGAATGAAGTCGGCTCCCAGAACCATTTCGCGCCAAGTTTCCTCTGTATAGGCCTGGATATGTGTTGGATCCCGCATTTTTTCCATCGTCTGATACCATTCGGCAATTTCAGGGTCCTCCGAGAGAACTGTATCGACGATGCATATACGGCCGCCACGTCGCAGAACGCGATGAAATTCACTCAATGCTCGCGGTACATCGGGGAAATGATGGGGGGCGATGCGACAGGTCAGCAGAGTGAAAGCACCGGCTGGAAAAGGCAGGTCTTCAGCGTCCGCTTCGCGAAAAGTGATGTTGTCCACACCTCCTTCTTCGCTGATATGCTCCTGAGCCCTTTTCAGCATGACCATCGTCAGATCCGAGGCGACTACACTGCGGACCAGCGGCGAAAAGCGCAGAGCCGTGTGGCCACCACCACAGGCTACATCAAGCATGTTGTCGTCAGGCATCGGCTGCAGCAGGCGAACCATCGTTTCCAGATCATCACCCGTGGCGAAGCCCTTATCGTGAATGTAACCCTCCGCCGCTCGGCCGAATTGTTCCCTGACCTTATTCTTGAACTTATGCGTCATTACATACTCCTCTCTAGATCACCAACCGAGTATAACACCAGTTTTGAAAAATGCTTGTCAGGAAAGGTACCATCTGATAATAAAAGTCGACTTTTAATACATTGAATCCATCTTTGCAAGAGGAACCTGAAGATTCTCTCCCTGAATTCGGAAGGTTTGCCTCTCAATCTACTGTAGATGAACCTGTCAATTCCTCAGATTTTTACTATTCAGAGGGTTTGATTCCTTACTCCTGTGAAAAGGGAACGGCTCTTGCTTTTATGTGAGACATATGTGAGACAGCCTCATAGGACTGTGGCTGTTTTGCCTTGTTTACTGTCTTTGTGGAGAACGTAAGGGTGCCAGAAAGTTGTCCTGTGGCTGCCGACCAGACAAAAACTTGACCTTTTACGGATCTGATTGATGAATGATTTACCAAACATGTTTCTCGAACTCGTCAAGGGGATTGGCGAGGAATTTCTCTATATCCTCCCTTACCTGGTGCTGGGTGTCCTGTTCGAGGCCACCATCCGCACGCTCAAGTGGCATGTCAAGATCCGCAAGGCCCTGACGCACTTCGGCATACTGGCGATTCCGGCGGCAACACTGCTTGGTGTCGCCAGCCCACTGTGTGCTTGTGCCACTCTGCCGCTGGTGATCTCCCTTCTGGTTGCCGGCCTGCCGTTGGCGCCGGCCATGGCCCTGCTGGTAACGTCACCGCTGATGAGTCCTGCTTCTTTTACCATGATTGCCGGTATGTTGGGGACAAACTGGGCTCTGACGGTGCTGGTCTGTGCCGTACTGCTTGGTTTGTTTGCAGGGTATGCGACCCACTTACTACGGAAAAAGGGCTTTGCCGAAGAGGACATTTTTAGTAAAGCATTACCGCAGGGAGATTTTCACGATCCAGACTATCCCGTTGAACAGTTGCGTTGCGAGTGCGGCCAGCAGCTTTCACACAGAGTCGATCGCTGTACCCACAATAAATTTCTGGTCTTTTGGGCCCGGTTCTGGGAAGGGGGCTTGAAGATTGGCAAGTTTGTTATGATCGGTCTGGTCATTGAAGTGGTTGCTTTACTATTTATCCCCACGGGCTGGATTACCGGTCTGCTTGAAGGACAGGGTATCTTGCCGATCTTTACTCTGACCCTGGCTGCTATCCCACTGCATTTGCCGCAGGTGACAGCTACTTCTATGCTCTTTGGCTTTTACCTCCCCGATCCGGGGGAGATCATTCCATTAGCTAAGGGTGCCGGCATCGCCATGCTGGTGGGCGGGCCGGTTACAGCCCTGCCGGTCATGGGGATTTTCCTTTCCATGTTCAAGCCGCGTGTGCTCTTCCTTTATATCTTACTCTGTGTTGGTGGCACGATTACGCTGGCATTGATATTCAGGGCTTTGCCGATAACGATTTGAGGCCATGCTCTAAATACGGGACGCGGAACGCGGGACGAGGGACGCGAAAACCTTTTAAACAAGTATTCCTCTTGGTTTTCTCTGTTCTTCCTGCGGCACAAGCTTTGTTTCCGAATTGTAGGTTCTGTAGAAGATACCTTTTTTGTCTTTCAGGTTTCCGCGTCCCTCGTTCCGCGTCCCTCGTCCCGGGTCTCAGATTCCGCGTCCCGGATTCC
>JAUWTX010000248.1 GCA_030614505.1 Desulfuromonadales bacterium | reverse complement strand
ATTTCCAGACCGGCGAGTCTTCCAGGGTGAGGTTGCCATCAAAGGTTGTCTGCTCAAGCACAGCTTTACCGCTGGCAGCTGCCCAGGCACGGTAAACACCGAAGTTACGCTCCAGTTCCAGAGCTATCTTTTGTGGATTCTGTAGCTGCATATTATTGATTTCGGAACTGATCGCAAGAAAAGCATCTACCTTGCCACGCCAACTTGTCCAGACGGCCTGGAATTCATTCCAAAGGGCCTCATCCTCGGTGGATTTTTCAATTTCCTGGAAAGTACCGATGAGGTCATCTGCTTCTTTGAAGCTCTTGATTATTTCTTCCTGGTGATCTGCCCTGTTCATCAAAGGCAGAGCCGGGTTAAGCAGAGCCTGCTCAGAAGCAGTAATCCTGCTGGCCACATCATCCAGGCTCAGAATAGCCTGTAGGGCTGGCACATCTCCCCTGCCGGTCGCCACCAACTTATCGCCTATTCGATCAGCACCTATCCAGCCTGCCGCACCAATAATGGCGCAAATCAGGGCAATACTACCGAAACTAAGGAGAAGCTTTTTCTGAATATTGATTTTCATACAGTCACCCGCAGTCAACTTTCCAGAGAATGAAAAACAACTGAGGGGGCATGGAAGCTACCCCCTCAGAACATGGAATTAATCGAGGATCTGTTTCTGACCTTCTGCAGAACGAAAGTAATCAATAATCTTCTGAACTTCAGGAGCAGGATCACCAATAGTGATGAGAGCCAGGGGACGAGAGATGGTGTCTGTTTTCACAATCTTGGTTCTGCCTGGATTCAAATTAAAGAAACCTGCACTCACAGCACCAACACCACCGACGGCCTTGGAAACCTCGTTGATCTCCAACCTGGTGCTCTTGACTTGAATTGCCTTAGCAGCATAATCAACTTTTTTCATAACCTGCTTCTGAAAAACAGCCTTGGTCGAACTGCCAGCGTGACTGGTGACCACCTGGACAGGCATATCACTTCCGCCAACATCCTTCCAGTTGGTGATTTTGCCGGTGTTGAGGTCAGCCAACTGTGCCCATGACAGGCTCTCAACCGGATTGGCCTTATTGACAATGGGAACGATAATATCCTTGGTAATCTCATGGAATTGCAGGTTTTCAGGAATCGTGGCAGCAGGTCTGCCGTCTTTTTTAAGAACCTTCTGGGTCGATTTAATGGTCCCTTCGAGGTTGTTGGAGGTGATTGAAACATTGGTTTTACCATCAAGAAGCGCTACCATACCTTTACCGGTACCAACGCCGAACACCTTGATCTTGACACCGGTTGCGGCTTGCAAGGCTTTTGCACCGGGCTCAAGGAAGCGTTTCTGGCATGTCGTGGAACCCCAGAGAGCGACATCCGCCGCAAAAGTACTGCCGACTGACAACACAAGAATCGTAACTGCCATAACCAACTGTTTACCAAACTTTTTCATTGTTTACTTTCCTCCTCAAGTTAATGGTTGACTTACCCAACAATTAAATACTGGCGGGGTGAAGATAGCCGCTGTGAGCAAACACAAATTAGTCAGACATAATAAGTGCAGAGGCTATGCCAAACGAGTCAGTGGAAATATTTCGCCCACAACATACTGGAATTACTCATATTATAATTTTGGGTTCTAAGACCTACTTGGTACCCTGTTGCCACAAGCAGCCGTATGTGGCACTCCCCTCAAAATGACACAGTTTGTGACACAGGGCATGTTACACATCCTTTAATATACAAAAGCCCGGACTCAATCATTGAGTCCGGGCTTCAAGTTTACATAGTAAAGAAAAATCCTGTCAGCGGCTAATTGCGTTCGTGCCTTCGATGGAAATCTCCTCAATATTTCTCGAACTCATTGTCCAACGCCTCCTGCTGCGGCGTTGGTTTGAAGGTTTGTTGGGCGACAGGAGCGATCTTTGGTTGTACTTTGACATTCAGGCCAGTTTTGTTGCCTGTGCTGCTTTCGCTACCCCGGTCATAGGTGCCTTCGTCTATTGTAAAGAAGGAGATCATTTCAGCAAGTTGCGCAGACTGGCTATTCAACTCCTCAGCAGTACCCGCCATCTCCTCGGAGGCTGAAGCATTCTGCTGGATAACTGAATCAAGCTGCTGAATACTCTTGTTGATCTGCCCGGCACCGGCATCCTGCTCTCGACTGGCGGCGCTGATTTCCTGAACCAGTTCCGCAGTCTTCTGAATATTCGGCACGATTATTTCGAGCAACTTACCGGCCTTCTCGGCTACTTCAACGCTATTGGTAGAGAGATTGTTGATCTCACCGGCAGCCACCTGGCTGCGTTCTGCCAACTTACGCACTTCGGCGGCAACCACCGCAAACCCCTTACCCTGCTCACCGGCACGGGCCGCTTCAATGGCAGCGTTCAAAGCCAGCAGGTTGGTCTGGCGTGCAATCTCCTCGATGATCTTGATCTTGTCGGCAATCTCCTTCATGGCACTGACCGTCTCGTTGACCGCATGGCCGCCCTCTTCCGCATCGGAAGCAGCCTGAATCGCTATTTTCTCTGTCTGCATGGCATTATCAGCATTCTGACGGATATTAGCCGTCATCTCTTCTATGCTGGACGAAGCCTCTTCTGCAGCGGCAGCCTGTTCAGAAGCTCCTTGTGACATCACCTGAGCAGAGATGCTGATCGATTGGCTGCCGGTGGTCACATAATGACTGGCCGCCCGTACTCCGGAAACAACCTGACCGAGCTTGGCTGTCATATTAGACAAGGCATGCATCAGTTCATCATTATCAGAGCGTTGGCCCATGGTCACGTCCAGCTTTCCGTTGGCTATTTTCTGTGCGATACCAGCGGTATCGCGTGAAGAATCGGCCATCCTTGCCATCGCCCCCATGAGCAGACCAATTTCGTCTTGCCCGGTACCGACAATTTCAACATCGTTATCGCCTAGGGCAAGTTGGTCGGCAATCTGTAATGCTCGCCTGAGCGGTCGGGAAATACTTCTGGAAACCCAATAGATAGCCAGGCCCAGTAATATGGCAACAGCGATTATGACAAAAGCATATTTAGTGCTTTCCCGATAAAATGCAGCATCAACATCGTCAATGTAAATACCGGAGCCAATAATCCAGCCCCAAGGTGCAAACCCTTTGACGTAAGAAATTTTGGGAGTGAGCTGCGTACTATCATCGCCCTTTTGCCAGACATACTCGACAAACCCGGCTTCACTGGAGCGAACGACCTTAACCATCTCGATAAAGAGGCGCGTACCGTTCGGGTCTTTAAAATCCGAGACATCCTTCCCCTCAAGCTTTTTCACATAAGGGTGCATGATCATGCGTGGCTGCATGTCGTTGATCCAGAAATAATCTTTCTCTTCATATCGCATCTGCTCGACGACACGCATGGCCGCCTGCTGTGCCTCAGTCTTGCTCAGCTCTCCGGCAATTGTTTTATCGTAGTAGTAGCCAAGAACGCTATGTGCACTTTCGACAAGATGACGTGTTTTGGTTTTCCGGTCTTCAAACATGTTCTGCTTCTGCGAGAAGAGAAAAATCGCAACGATTGCAACCATCACAATCATCATGCCGGAGATGATGATAAAGAGTTTTTGACCGACTTTAAGATTCTTAATATCCATAATGGCCACCTCGAAGCCAACGTATTAACACGAGCACAAACAGCAATGAATCAGCTACTTACACACTATCACTCAGCAAATTAATCGCAACAGGATGACATGTTCTGTTACAAAAAACCGGGGAGTCGAATGAACCCCCTGATCATATAATTGATGATCAGGCAATGATAGATCAGTCCAAACCTGTCATCTGATAGCCCCTACATT
>JAUWTX010000230.1 GCA_030614505.1 Desulfuromonadales bacterium | reverse complement strand
ATATTAAGCGGCGCCCCAACCTTGGTGTAATCGAAAAACTTATAACCTCCCGGCCCCATGACCAGCGCATTTGACTGATGGCTGATCGGCGTCATGAAACACATTGAGGCGGCAACGGCGACTGCCATGAAGAAGGGTTGAGGCGAAACGGCCATGTCGATGGCAGTGTTGTAAGCGATCGGTGCCACAAGCACGGCCGCCGCCGCATGACTCATGACTTCGGTCAGACAGAAGGTAATCAGGAAAATCGCACCGAGTACGATCCAGGGCCCGAAAGAGCCGACCCCATCAATAATCAGGTTCGCCAGCAATTTTGCCGCACCGCTGTTCTGCATGGCATGACCGAGTGGCAGGGTCCCGGCGATCAGTATGAGGATCGGCCAGTCGATACTGTCGTAAGCCTCCTTGGTGGTCAGACAGCGGCTTAGAACCATAATGAGGGCACCGAGGGTTGCGGCGACTACGATTGGAGCTGTGCCGGAAATACTCATCAGGATGACACCGAAAATCGTTGCCACAGCTATGGGTGCCCGTCGAGGGCGATACGAGACCGGATCAACCCCGCCCAGAACCAGAAACCCGTGTCCTTGCCCGAGATGCCGTACTTTCTCCTCCGGACCCTGCAGCAGCAGGACGTCACCAAAACGTAGAATAACGTGATCGACTTTACGGACAACCGGGGCACCGCTGCGCCAGATGGCCAGCACTCTCAGCCCGTGGGTGTCAGCAAAGCGCTCCTGCCGCAAGGTCTTGCCGACCATATGGCAGTTTGAGGTCAGAGAAGCTTCGACAACAACAATCTCTTTTCTCGGTGTGGCGGGAAGGGGGTTGTCCCGTTCGGGAACCACAGCCAGCCCTTTCTCCTTCCGGACTTTGAGAATCCCTTCCGGGTCCCCTTCCAGAAACAGGATGTCGCCAGCATACAATTTACGGTTGCGTTTCGGTTGGGGGAATTTCTGATGGTCGCGCAACAGAGCACGGACCTTCATATTGAGCTCACGTTCCAGCATGCTCTGGCTGATGGTTTTGCCGTGCAGTGGTGAACCCTCCAGGATCTCCACTTCGGTAATGTATTCTTTGACCTGGTAAGCCTCAGTCAGAGTCCCTGATTTGCGCTCTGGCAGTAGTTTGTGGCCGAAAAAGGCCATGTAGCTGATACCGCAGGCGAGCAGAATAAGGCCGAGCGGAGTGAAGTCGAACATTCTGAAACTCTCTCCGGTATATTGCTGGAGCAGTGAGTTGATCAGAATGTTCGGCGGGGTTCCGATCAGGGTGCAAACTCCGCCGAGCAGTGAACCAAAGGCCAGGGGAATCAGTAGTTTGCTTGGTGGGATCTTGGTTTTTTGGGCCATTGTCATGATGACGGGCATGAGGACAGCCGTTGCACCGATGTTGTTGATGAAAGCGGAAAAGAACGCCACGGTAGCCATGATTGAGGCGATCATCAGGGTCTGGTTGTGGCCGGTCATGCGGATCAGATGTTCACCCAGGGAAGAGATTGCTCCAGTGTAAGAAATCCCGGCACCCAAGACAAACATGGCAGCAACAGTTATGACGGCGGGATTGCTGAAGCCGGAAAAAGCCTCTTCAGGAGTGACCAGGCCGGTCAGAGCCACGGCCAGAAGAACCATGAGACTGACCAGATCCATACGGATCCATTCTGTAGCGAAGAGGATGACAGCGACCAGCAGGATCAGAAGAGTGAGGGTGATTTCCATAGGATGCCCTGCGAAGTTTGGGGTTCCTGATGTTTGTCGTTGTTACTATTCTACTGGTTGATTGTGTCAATCACAAGCGTTGAAGGCTTCTGCTGCTGAGCGGGGGGCGGGGCTGGCGAGAATTGCTGAAATCAGAGCAACACCGCTGGCACCAGCGTGACGAACTTCGGCAACTCTTGTTGGAGTAATACCGCCGAGGGCGAATACCGGTAAGGAACTGTCACGGCATGCCTCTGTCAATGCCTGCAAACCCTGAGGTGGTCCAAAGACCGCCTTGGAGGGGGTTTCGTAAACCGGCCCGAACGTGACAAAGTCTGCACCCAGTTTGATAGCACGGCTGATGTCGGCGTTGCTATGCGTGGAGACACCGATCAGCCGTTTCGGCCCGACCAGTTTCCGGACGACATCGGTCGGCAGTGAGTGTTCACCAAGATGTACACCATCTGCTTGCACGGCAAGGGCAAGGTCGATGCGGTCATTGATCAACAAACGTGCGTCATACTTCCTGGTTAGCTCACGTAATTCCCGCGCAAGAGGTAGAAGCTCCGCGGCGGACAGGTCCTTTTCGCGTAACTGAATGGCTTTAACGCCACCCTGGAGTGCAGAGTCGATTGCAGAGAGGAGGGTGTGGCCTGCAGCAACCTGGGTGCGGTCGGTGATTAGGTAGAGGTTGAAGTCGATGGGATTAGACATGGTAAATGAGAATACAGGAGACAGGAGGCAGAATACAGCAGGAAAAATCGAGTGGCAGGTCTATTCTGTCTCCTGTCTCCTTATCCAGTTTCCTTTTGTAAAAATGCCCCGTCCCAGTCTTTCCAGACCGGATCGTAGCCGCGTGATCGTAGAATCTCGGCGATCTCGGCCGGTGTACGGTCGTCGTCGATGGTGAACTGCTCGGTTGCAGAGTTCTCTTCTGCGTAGCCGCCGGGAGCGGTGCATGATCCGGCGCTCATCTGAGTGATGCCGAGGGGCAACAGATTGTCGCGCAGTTCGGCGCTTTCCCTGGTGGAGAGCACCAGACCGGCATCGTGCAGCAGCAGTCGCATGGCGCACATCAGTTGCACAAATTGCCGGTCGGAGACCGGGTTGAGTGGCTGGAACCCGCCTTCCGCCGGGCGCAGGCGCGGGAAGGAGACGGTCAGCAGGGTGCGCCAGTAATGGTGCATCAGGTACCGCCCGTGTAAGCCGGCAAAGAAAGCTTCACTACGGAAGTTGCTGAGGCCGAGCAGAAAGCCGATGCCGATTCTGCGGAAACCGGCGGCACCCCCGCGCTCCGGCGTTTCCAGTCGGAAGCTGTAGTCACGTTTGCGGCCGCTTGGGTGGAGTTGTTTGTAAAGTGCCGGGTCGTAGGTTTCCTGGTAGATTGTCAGGCCGTCGACTCCAGCATCTACCATCTCTTTATAACCATCAGTCTTCATTGGATAGACTTCTCTGCTGATGGAGGAAAAGAGTGGTCTGATGCGCTCGGCGGCTGCGGCGATAAAGTCATTGCCGACCTTACCCGGAGCTTCACCGGTCAACAGCAGTATGTGACGGAAGCCCTGATCGTGCAGGATGCGAGCATCCCGTTCAACCTCGTCAAAGGTCAAGGTGCGCCGGGGGATCGGATTGTTAACCGAGAAGCCACAATAGAGGCAGCTGTTGTGACATTCGTTGGAAAGGTATAGCGGGGCATAGAGCAGAATGGTTCGCCCGAAACGCCGTAAGGTGATTGCGTGGGCCTTCTGGGCCATCTCTTCAAGAAAGTTTTCGGCCGCCGGCGACAGCAGGGCCATGAAGTCACGATTGTCGATCTGCTCCGAGGCCAATGCTCGCTGCACATCTGCTGCGGTCATGGCTTCGATATCGGCAATTATTTGCTGCTGATCGTATTTTTGGATAACGTTGTAAAAGCTCATATGGAAATCTCTGTAAAGGAATACAGGAGGTAGGAGGTAGAATACAGTAGGAAAAATCAAGCAGTAGGCCCATTCTGTCTCCTGTCTCCTGTCTCCTGTCTCCTGTCTCCTGTCTCCTGTCCTTATTCTTTTCTCAAAAAACCTGTCAACGGACTACTCGCTTCGGCTTTATCTTGTTGTTTGCCAAGCCCGGCGAGATAGGCTTCACGACCGGCTTCGACACCTTTTTTGAAGGCGACACCCATAGCGCCCGGGTCACGGGCCACGGCCAGGGCGGTGTTGACCAGGACCGCGTCGGCACCCATCTCCATCGCTTCTGCAGCATGGGAGGGGGCGCCCAGCCCGGCATCCACCACCACGGGAACAATGGCCTGTTCGATGATGATGGCGATATTGTCGCGGGTGCGCACGCCCTTGTTGGTGCCTATCGGTGCTCCGAGCGGCATGACTGTCGCCGTGCCGGCTTCTT
>JAUWTX010000073.1 GCA_030614505.1 Desulfuromonadales bacterium | reverse complement strand
CGAGATGATCAAGATCAGGCTCCGCCGCCACAGACCTGGTTCTGGCTGATCGGACCGATTTCCCCTTGCAGGTAGGCATCAATTGTTTCCTGTACTGTATTTCCCTGCCCTGAATAGACTTCAATCCCCTCTTCCCGGAAGCCCATCAGCGGCCGGCCACCGATGCCGGAGACAACCACCTTATGAACACCCCAGCCCTTGAGCAAGGTAACTGGCACGGAGCAACCACCGACAACATGGCCGCCGTTCTTCATTGACTGGACAGCTACGACCTTATCCCCGGCAATGTCCACCAGCGTGTAGAAAGCACATTTACCGAAGTGCCCGGAGCGGCTGGAAGTGAGTCCATTTTCGCAATCTGAAGGGATGGCAACACGGATTGAGTCTATGGCAACAGGTTCTGCCGGGATCGTTTCTATCTCAGGTTGCGCATTATTCTGAGCCCTGGCAATCAGTACATCACGCAGGGCCAGGTCCACGACCTCTTCAACGGTTCCGGTCGTCTCTTCGACATAGCGGATACCGGCTTTCTCCAGAGCTTCAGCAGCCTTAGGGCCAACCTTGCCAGTGTAAACAACCTCTACCCTCTCCTCAGACATCAATTGAGCAGCGCTGGTCCCAGCACCGTTGCCTGCATTGACACCTTCTTTGTTATCAATAGCGTGAACTTCCATGGTCTCGCTGTTGGCGATCATGAAAAACGGGGCCCGGCCGAAGTGGGAATCAACCGGCGAGTCCATGCGCCCTTCTTGTGCAGTTACTGCAATAATCATTTTTGTCTCCTTTTATGATGATGGATCGGCAAGCGACCATCTAATTATTGTGTGCATATGCACAATATTCTTGTGGTCACTTTTTGTCAAGCAGGTTTTTTAAAAAAATTTAATCAACGGGGAGAAAGGCTTCATCACGGGGACAAAACTTTTGATGGAATCTAAATGCAGAAGTAGTATCTCAGAATGGCATTGGGCAGCCTGTTCATTACGCTTGCTCATTGATAGGCCAACAGGCTGATAGAGAACAACGCGAATAACTTTACATAACAAGGGACACTTCCGGAAGTGTCCCCCTGTTTGTTAATTTGGTCCTACAATTTCAGATTAAAGCAGATCCCAGCTGCCTAGCAGTTTCACAGCAGCATAGTAAGATACGGCGATTAATGCCAACCAGGCCAATATCAACATAGTTGTCTCCTCTTTTGCAGCCAGTTTATTGAGCTTGTTCATTAAAAATGGGCCGACAGGTTACTTTAGTAACTCTTCTTGTCAGCGGCAAGTTCTTCAATTGTCAATTTTTTACTATCCATCTGTCGCCACACCCAAGAAACATATGCCAGGACAAAAGGCACCGTCAAAGCGACATAAGACATCATGGTCAAGGTGTAGTGACTGCTGGAAGCATTGTAGATTGTCAGGCTGCTGTTCAGATCAACTTTGGACGGATAAAATGCGGTATTGTTGTAGCCTGCCAGAAAAAAAATCGCCAGACAGGTCAAAACTGTCCCCAACCCTGCGGGCCAGATCCCTCGAACTGAAGCAGTAAAACGATTCAACATGACACCAAGTACAACCAGAACCAAGCCAACCAGAAGTAAAAACAGATTTAGTGGCATCTGCAATAAATTATTCAGATATTTATTTGCTTCCATCACAACCGTGCCATCAGCGGGATTAACCGCGTAGCCATCCATCAAAACAAAACTGATCAGAACATAGAGCAAAAAGGGTAGTGCACACAAAAGATTATTAAATGAAGAGGCCTTCAACTTTGCAACCAGGTTCTCATGCTCAAGGTTATTGGCCAGATAAAGCGCACCGAGAGTCCGGGCCAAAAATACAAGGAACAGCCCAAAACTAAGGTTAAAAAGACTGAAAGCAGCTTCCAGACCGCGTAAGGGATGAGTCCACTGCACCAGGTTGTAATCATTGAGTGTGAAATTGGAACCGGTAAAGAAGGTTCCAATTGCGACTCCAATCAGTAGAACCCCAACCGAACCATTGATAAACATGAAGGCTTCATAGGTCTTCTGACCAAGAAAATTATTCGGTTTGCGACGGTACTCATAGCTGACCGCCTGAATGATGAAAGCAAACAGGATCGCAATCCAAACCCAGTATGCACCCCCGAAGCTGGATGCATAAAAAAGTGGAAAAGAAGCAAATAGAGCGCCGCCAAAAACAACCAGGGAAGTAAATGTAAGCTCCCATTTTCGACCGAGGGAATTGACGATCAAAGTCTTCTCATCTTCATCCCCTGTGATAGTCAGGAGCAGGGTTTGCCCTCCCTGGACAAAAGTCAAAAAGACAAACAGGGACCCAACCAAGGAAACGATAAACCACCACAATTGCTGTAAAGTTGACCAATCAAGGCTACCAAACATCATTATTCTCCTTCTGGACCGATAGAAATTTGCTTGGTCATAATCTTAAGCTCAGCGATGAGCAAAACAGTAAACAGTGCGAGAAAGAGAAAGAAGGTCACTGCAACAGTTCCCGAATCCAGGTTGGAACGAGCAACTGTCACCGGCAACATATCCTGAATCGCCCAGGGCTGACGACCAACCTCCGTAACAATCCAACCTGTTTGCTGGGCGATATAACCAAGGAACAGCGAGAGAACACCCAACCTCAATATCATCGGCTTGTTTTCCAATTGTTTCTTCTCCATCAGGTAACCATAAACCAGGAACAACAGGATAAAGAAGGTCCCCAAGCCGACCATAATCCTGAAAGCATAAAACGTCAGGGCCACCGGTGGGACAACTTCTTCAGGAGAGTTCAAATAACCATAACCGAGGTAATCGCGGTGTTGATCAAACACGCTCAGAGCATTATTTGCCACCAGATGCTCACCATTCTTTTTTGCTTTTTTATAATCTCCCAAGCTGGCAACAGCCAATTTTCCTCGACGAATTTTTTCTTCCGTACTCATCAGGCCTTGTTCAGCGTTGCCGTACACCAAATCATTGATTCCAGGAACAAAACCGTCAAAATCCCGTTTAGCCAGCACGGAGAGCATTCCGGGGATTTCGACCTTAAAAGAGAAGGCATCCTGGTCATCTCCAGGCTTTTTATTCGGGTTAATCAGACCTATAGCAATCAAACCGGTCGGTGTCTTTCCCTCATAGAGTGCTTCCATAGCCGCTAATTTCATCGGCTGCGTACGAGCGGTAACATAACCGTGTTCATCACCGGTAAAAGCGACGAATAAAGAACTCAAGAGCCCAAAGGTGCAAGCCACTGCAATGGAGCGCTTGGCAAACTGGATATGACGTTTTTTAAGCAGATACCAGCTCGAGATACCCACAACAAATAATGAAGCCAGCAAGAATCCGGAACTGGTGATATGCACAAAGTGACTGATTGCAACTGGGGAGGATATCAACTCCCAGAAATCCTGCATTTCGAAACGCGCAGTATCTGGATTGAATTTCATACCGACAGGATGCTGCATCCAGGCGTTTGCTACCAGAATCCACAACGCCGAAAGATTGGAACCAAGAGCCACCATCCAGGTTGAAAAAAGGTGCGTTTTTTTCGAAACCCGATTCCAGCCGAAGAACATAACAGCAAAGAAAGTTGTTTCCAGTACAAAAGCCAGAATCGCTTCAATAGCCAGCGGCGTACCAAAAATATCACCAACAATCCAGGAGTAGTTAGACCAGTGAGTTCCAAACTCGAACTCCAGAATAATTCCGGTGGCCACTCCTATGGCAAAGTTGATCCCAAACAGGGTCATCCAGAACTTGGTCAGACTTTTCCACTGCTCATTCCCGGTACGAATATAAATCGATTCAAAAAAGGCACAGAGGACAGACAAGCCAAGTGTCAATGGAACAAAAATCCAATGATACAAAGCCGTCAAAGCGAACGTAGCTCGCGCCCAGCCCACCATGCTCAAGTCAATCTGCTCAATCACGTCTTTTCTCCTTATCCTTGCAACCAGTTCATTGGCCGCCCGCCAAGCCGTTATGTTTACAGGCTGCTATGTTTAATGATTATCGGCCGAGGGCTGAGTCAGGTTTGTCAAAACATGCTCTGCCCGTTCCGCATCTGTTTCAAAGTTTGTTGCAAGAAAGTTTGGGAAAAAGAAAACTTTCAGAACCGCAAACATGATGAACAGCTTAATGAGGATAATCTTCCACAGAGCTTTTCCAACGACCATGGAACGAAACCCGTCGTAGTACAGATGAAAAATGTTTTTAACTATCATTTCATCACCCTCAGATGCTGGAATCGACACCTATATGTTACAATATTAGTGTTAATTAACGCATAAAAATACGAAGAGTCAAGAAGAATCGTAACAAACAAGTCACATTTTTAAAGCTTATAAGTTTTTGTATTTGTTGACTATTTTGGAAAAGTAATGTTCTGGAATTCGAAACTGAAATGGTAGGGATAGTTGGAGAGAGAAACATATAGAATGAATGTATTTGTTATGTTGAGGCCGCAAAGAAACCAGTCATATCAACATAAAAAAGGGGACGGAATAAAAATTCCGTCCCCTTTTTGTTCATATTGACAGGTCTCTATTCGTTGACCGCTTTCGGGCAACCGACGCATCCCCCACCGCTGTCTGCCGCAGGGCAGGCCGCCGCCTTTTTGCCATAGCCCTGATCGTACCAGCCGTCGCCTTTAAGGGCGAACCCGGTCTGAGAGATCAGTTTTGTTACCTCTCCGCCACACTCTCGACATTCAGTCAACGGTGCATCGGAAAACTTCTGACGGGCCTCGAAAACCAGCCCGCAATCTTTGCATTGATATTCGTACATCGGCATGATGGATCACCTCTTAAAGAAATTCGTCGGTAATTTAATGACTTTGCGAACAGATGTCAACCCCTGGACCCTTTTAGCCTTCCAGAAGATCATTGAGAAGGGAATTGATTTCCTGAAAGTCGGCATCCTCAAGCAATAAACGTTTATGACGAGACGTCTCTCCGGAAACCATTTTAACACAACGCCTGGGCAGATTGCAGAGCTTGGCAAGGAAGACACTACAGGCTTTGTTGGCGGCACCATCCACCGGCGGAGCCGTCAGAGCAAGCTTGAGTTCCTCGCCTTGCAGACCGACGACCTTGTTGCGACTGGCGCGGGGCTGGACATAGAGAAAGATTTCAACACCTGCGTCGGTTTGCCGCAGGCAAGGCAGGTTCACTTGAGAAGGTCCTCTTCGCCATTCTCCTCCTCCGAATCAAAATCTAAAGAGAGCTCCGGGGTTTTCGTGTCAAGAAAAGAGTCAGCCGACTCCTCCGATTCTGCGTCTATTTGCTCTGATTCAGTGAATTCAGCGTCTTCAACTGGCTTATCTGAATGATCGACAGTCTCAGTTGTAACCTCTGTACCATTCTGGTCAGAATTTTTAATGAAGGGCAGAGGTTCTTCAAGTAGTCTGGCGTCAGCATCCTGCTGTTCAATAGCCACAGAATTCAAATCGAGCATGCGGATATGTTTTTCCAGCAAACCTCGCAGACCGACTTCAAAATCAATCTTCTGCCGCTTGATCTCCTGAACCTCCTCGATCAACTGCAGGCGTCGCTCCTCGGAATTGTGCATAAGGCGTTCAGCCTTGATCTCAGCCTCAGCCATCATGACATCCACCTCGCGACGGGCTGTCGACTTCAACTCCTCGGTAATCTTTTGAGTGGTTATCAGCGTTTCTTTAAGCGTCTCTTCCCGGTCACGCATTTCGGCCAGAGTCGCGTTAGTACGGGCAAGTTCCTCCTGAAGATCCTGATTATTGCGAATCAGTCGCTCCAACTCGTCGGCCAGAAGCTCAAGGAACTGGTCGACACCGGCTTTTTCGTAACCAAAAGGCCGTGACTTGAACTGTTGCTGTTGAATATCAATTGGGCTGATTCGCATAGGTACTGTCTCTAGAAACCACCGTAAGTCAATTTATACTGAATTTGCGCCAGGACATTCTGCAGTACCCCAATGATAATCAGTAAGGCAATAGGAGTGAAATCCATACCGCCAAACCGCAATGGCAGGATACGATTTATACGAGCGAACACAGGATCGGTCGCACTGTGTAGGAAACGAACGATGGGATTATAAGGATCAGGATTGACCCAGGAGAGCAAGGCACGGGCTATCACAATCCAGAAGTAGATCGAGAGGATGGCATGTAAAACCTGAAAAACAGCACCGATCAAAATATCCATGAAGGCTCCTAACGAGGACACATGACGATGTCCCGATTCAAATAAAGTCTAAGCAATTTTTATATATAGCGTGTATGCAGGAAATGTGTCAATCACCTCGTAGTGCTGAATCATTCAATCTTATTGATTTTTTTCCATTTTGCAGGACATAATACATTTTTTCAGCCTAACATTCAGGAGAAACACATGGTTCGAACAAACAATCTCAACGTCAGCGGCTTGACACCGTTGATTGCCCCGGCTGACCTTAAACAGGTGCTGCCCCTCTCGGATACTGCAGCCGAATTTGTCGCCAACGCCCGAGAGCAAATCAAGGATATACTCTGGTCCCGTGATCCACGCATGATGGTAGTCGTCGGCCCCTGTTCCATCCATGACCCCAAGGCCGCCCTGGAATACGCTGAACGCCTTGCGAGCCTCAATGAGGAGTTAAAAGATCAGCTGCTGCTGGTGATGCGTGTCTATTTTGAAAAACCACGGACCACTATCGGCTGGAAAGGTCTGATCAACGACCCCGATCTCAACGGCACGCACCAGATATCCAAGGGTCTCGGCGTAGCACGTAGCCTGATGCTCAACATCACCGCCATGGGGTTGCCGATTGCCACCGAAATGCTTGATCCGATCACCCCACAGTACATGGCAGACACAATCTGTTGGGGCGCCATCGGTGCCCGCACTACCGAGAGCCAGACCCACCGCGAAATGTCCAGTGGCCTCTCTTTCCCGGTTGGTTTTAAAAACGGCACCGACGGCACCCTGGAGGTTGCTTTTGACGCCTTGGGAGCTGCCTGTCATTCGCACAACTTCATCGGGGTCAACCGTGAGGGACGAATCTCCATTGTCCGAACCACTGGGAATCCTGACGTGCACATCGTACTGCGCGGCGGCAATGACCAGCCGAACTATCGAGCATCTGATATCGCCATAACCATTGAGAGACTCAAAAAAGCTGAAATAAAAACCTCCATCATGGTTGATTGCAGTCATGCTAACTCCCGCAAAGATCACACCCGCCAAGAGGGTGTCATGAATGATGTGATGGACCAGGTCGCAGATGGAAACAGCAACATCGGGTCACTGATGATCGAGAGCTTTCTCGAAGAAGGCAATCAGAAGATGGCCAAAAAGCTCGAGGACCTGGCTTACGGCGTGTCGATTACTGACAAATGCGTCAACTGGGAGACGACAGAGCGTATGCTGCGTCATGCTCATGCCAAACTCAAGGCGTGCGGCGGCCGCAAACTGTCCGGGGACTGATGAGCACAAACAATAACGACTCACCACCGGGCAACAGCTGCCCACCAGAGGAAAACAAAACTTCATGCTGCCCTCCCTCCAGGGAGGTTCCGGCAGTCTGTTGCCCACCACCATCGGTGACGACCGACGCTTGCTGTCCTCCTGGGAACAAATCCGAGGCCTGCTGCGCAGAAGTTGTCGACAACAAACCGGGTTACAAGCTCTGGCCCTTTGTCTGTGGCTGGCAAGACAACCCGGCGGGACAGGTCCCTCGGGTTGCTACACGCCTGACACCTACAGATATCGTTGGCCGCTGGCAGATGCGTTGGGGACTCGGACGCATGCGTTACAGCATCGCAGCGGGGCTCTATGCCATCGGTACGCCATCAAGCGACAGCCCGGTTCTGGTCACAGCCAACTATAAGATGACCTTCGACATTCTGCGCCGCGACATGCATGGGCATGATGCCTGGCTGTTGGTACTTGATACCAAGGGGATCAATGTCTGGTGCGCAGCCGGCAAAGGCACTTTTGGCACAGACGAGATTGTTCGTCAGGTGCAGAAAGCAAAGCTGCAACAGGTGGTCAGCCACCGGACCCTGATCCTACCCCAACTTGGTGCTCCCGGTGTTGCCGCTCACAAGGTCAGGAAGGCCTGTGGTTTCAAGGTCGTGTACGGCCCCGTCCGCAGCAGTG
>JAUWTX010000033.1 GCA_030614505.1 Desulfuromonadales bacterium | reverse complement strand
CCCTCTCTTTTGTGCCAATTGGCAAAGCCTGCAAACACAAGCGAAATTTTGCAGGCATTATACACACCACTTCTCACAAATTTCTGACAACGATCCCACTCACTCAATTAAAACTGAAACTTTTTATAAAAGATCACAGCTCCTCAAGCCATCCTCCCGTTGGAACCTCTTGTGGAAAATCTTCCAGGGCCTCACTGATCTCCTGTTCGGAAAATTTTTCCCGAATCAGCACTTCGGTATACTCTGTGAGAAGCTGGGTGGCCTGTCTCGGGTGATCTTGAGCAAGATAAAACTGATAGAGAAGTCGGATTATTTCATCGTTGGCCGAATCGAAGCGAAGGGCATCACGAAGGATCTTGACCGCCTGCTGGAAACGTCCGGATTCAGCGAGCAAACGAGCGAAAGTCTGACTGGCATCCAGATAGAGTCGCTCCAACTCGCCTTGAAAACTTGTGGTCAGATCACAACCGAAATCACCAGGGACAAAAGGCCCTTGCCAGAGACTGAAGGCAGATGAGAAGGTAATCTCTGCCGGCCAGAACTCCTGAGTGGCAACCTGTTGGCCAGCTTTGCGTATCAATCGCTTGAATTCGTGAGCATCGATCCGACAATTTTCCAGGCAGAGATAACCACGCTTGACAACCAGGTAGCGCTTACTGTCAATGGGTTTGAGCGAGGCTTCCATAGTACGACGCACGCGTGACAAGAGAGAATCAAAGCTGGAACGGGCTCTCGAAGTGCTACTCTCCGGCCAGAGAGCAACCTGGATCTCTTCCTGGGAGATCTTGCCGGCCGAAGTTCCCACCAGTATGGCCATCAACTGCCGCTGTGAAGGGCTGAATTCTTCGGTCCATGACAGGCGGCGACCGGCCAGGACCAACACACACTGTCCCAGAGTCTTGATAGAAAGAATTTCGGCGGAGTTGTCTTCAGTAGCAGAGCTGTTGACGGCGGAATCGAAGGTGTTGCCGCGTCGCAGAAGAGCCATGACACGGGCAACAAGCAGCTTCGGAGAGAAGGGCTTGGTCATGTAGTCGTCGGCACCTACTTCAAGTCCGGCGACGACATCTTCCTCTTCGGTTTTACCGGTGAGCATAAGCACGGGAAGCTTGCTCATCCAGGGGTCACGGCGCATGGCACGACAGACATCCAGGCCGTTCATGCCCGGCAGACTGAGATCAAGGACGACCACTTCCGGTGGATCCTCCTCGATCTGCTGTAGTCCGGCTTCGCCACTCTGCGCGATTGAAACCCGGTAACCGGCCTTACTCAGGCAAGAAAAAAGGAGTTCGCAGACACTGACATCATCTTCAATCACCAAAACGTGCGGCTTATCCATAGAGCATCCCCCGATTAACGCACCATTCCTCGATTAACGTAAAAGTACAAAGCCCATCTGACGACCAGTCCTGCCCTTGTCACGCCTGTGGGAGAAGAAGGTTTCCTTGTGACAGCAGGTGCACTCTTTGACGATATCGACTGCTGTCCTTTCAATGCCGGCGGCATCAAGCTGCAACAGACAGCTTTTCTGCAAATCAAGCTGCCAGTGACCGAGACTGACTTCCGTAGCGATCCGTTCCCACTGGCCAACACCTTGTCGAAAAACATCACGCACGGGACGATCAACTTCATAGTTGTGTGCGGCAATACCGGGGCCAACTGCGGCACAGAGATCGGCTGGCCGGCAACCAAAAACCTCGCACATCGCCTTGACAGTACGCCCCAACAGACCCACTGCTGTCCCACGCCACCCAAGATGAATGACACCACCAACATGCTTTTTCGTATCATAGAGGATAACCGGGAAACAATCCGCAACAAGGATTCCGATCAGGACATTGCGTTGATTGGTGATAATCGCATCACTGTCGACACGTTGGAAATGTGAGACGTCCGGGTTGGGTTGATCAATCACCAGAATTTCACTGCCGTGAACCTGGTTAACCGTCAGAAGTAGATGTGGCTCCAACTCAAAAGCTCTGGCAACTGCGGCACGGTTGGCTTCTACCTGTGACCGATGGTCCCCGGAGCCAAAACCGAGATTAAGCGAGTTAAAGGGTGGCCGGCTGCTGCCACCATTACGCGAGGTAAAACCGGTCACCAGGTTACTCTGCCCTGCCCAGGATGGCTGAAGATAATGAATTTTGCCCTGCTTAACTGTTTTCATTTGTTGTCGTTTCAACCGGACCTGCATAGGATAAGACATCAAGGTCGGTAGGTTTATAGTTATATTTGTCTTCTAAATAATCGAGTATGCCCTGCAGCTCTGACGGCAACGCGGCCTGAAAAATCATTGCCGTACCGTCGGGATGATCAAAACCGAGTTGCCAGGCATGCAGAAACTGTCGATCCAGGCGATTCACCATCTGTCGCAATTCTACGTTGGCAATTGCCTTGGCCCGACTGACGCCTCCGTAGAGCGGGTCACCGACAACCGGGCAGTTCATCCCGGCCAGATGAACCCGGAGCTGGTGGGTCCGCCCGGTTTCCAATTGCAGATCAACAAGCGTCAATCGATCCGCTTCATAATGTCGCAAGACCTGCCAATGCGTGACAGCATGGCGACTGATGCGCGCAGAGGTAGACATCTTTTTGCGATGGACAGGATGCCTTCCGATCGGCTGATCTATGGTTCCCTTCAAGTCCGGCACGATGCCATGGACAAGCGCCCGGTATCGTCGTTTTATCGTATGCGCCTTAAACTGTCTGGACAGGTGCTGATGCGTAGGGTCATCCTTGGTTGCGACCATCACACCAGAGGTGTCCTTGTCGAGCCGATGAACGATACCAGGACGCAGTTCCCCACCCACTCCGGAGAGATCCTTACAATGATGCAATAAAGCATTCACCAGGGTTCCACTCTGATGCCCCGGTGCAGGATGCACAACAAGATGAGCGGGTTTGTTGATGACAATCAGAGCAGAGTCCTCATAAAGGACTTCCAGCGGGATCGCTTCAGCCTGGGCCGAGGAGGCAACCGGCTCTGGCAGGACCACACAAATTTTCTCTCCACCTCGCAGCTTTATGCCGGCTTTACTTCTGGCACCATCCAGAGTTACGGCACCCTCATCAATCAATCGCTTGATGCGCGAGCGAGTCAGCTCCGGCAAGCTGTCATCCAGGAAACGATCCAGGCGCACAGCAATGTATTCGGCGGTGACCTGAAGACAACAAGGTTCAGGAACCTGTCGGACTACCAGATCGAACTCTCAATCTTGCCGGCCTGCTTGATCATGACATCGACAATCGCCCGATCATAAAGATGCGCACGCTCAGCCAGGTCAAGAGAAACCCGCCCATAAAAATGCTCGCGCCCCTCTTCCAGATCTTCGGCCAGAACTTCAAAAACCGAGTCGTTTTTGATCCCCTCCTTAACCTTCTCCGGGTTATAGAGGGCGATATCCGAAACAATGGCACGGGCTAAACGAAACGCCAATTTAGGGTTGTCTACAAGTCTGGCCATGAGACCTCCATATTTGGAGTGAACATATATTTTCTCGGGTGAATTGCACCCGGGTCCTTATTCATGAAGAGGGAACACATATGACTCCGCAGGTTAGCGAAAACAAGCCCTTATGTCAATCTGGACAGGTTACTCTCTGCGAGGATATTGACTCTTCCGATTCAATCAACGAAAGAAGCTCTTCGTGATTCCCTTGCCAATCAGCCTTGAAACACGTACCGGGTCGTTTGATGCTCCAGGGTGTCAACAGGCAGGTCTGCATACCAACCCGGCTGGCGGAAAGGTCGTGCAAGGTATCATTGCCGACCATCAGGCAGGTTTCTGCGGGAACTTGCAGAAGGTCCAGAATCTCCTCAAAAAAGAGGGGACTCGGCTTACAAAAATGCGCCGTTTCGTAAGCAGTCACATGATGGAAGGCCTCACCATCCAGTTCTCCCCAGGTCAGGCGTGCGTCAACAACCACCCGCGGGAATATCGGATTGGTCGCCAGTACAATTTTCCACCCCTGGGCCAGAGAAGATTCGATCAGTTGAGACGATAGAGGATGTCCTGTGACCAAAGGCCGTAGTGATTCGAGGTCGTCTTGACAAAATCTGTCAAGGCAGGCGGTGTATCGTTCCGGCAACAGAGCCAACTCAGCCTGTAATACCTCAAACAGAATACTCTCCAAGGTTCTGCTGGCATCGGTATTGGCAAACATTGCAGCGACCGCTTGGTGTAACACCTGGGTCGCACGTATGGGGTTGACATGGTCGCTCATCTGCTCCGTTAGTCGACGCAGGTAACCTGGCACGAACAGCTCCATATCAACATCTACCAGGGTTCCATCAAGGTCGAAAAGAACCGCCTGAATCTTGCTCAGGTCGATCACCTTTTGCCTGGATTTACGAAAAAATGACGGCAACATGCTGAATAAGATATCATGACTGGTCAGGTAACGACCAGCGTACATTTCCGTCAGCCTTGACATGTAGGAAATTTTCTTTAACCTTGACAGAACCTGTAGAATAAAAGCAGAACATACTGACATCAGGAGGAGACACAATGGCAAAGCGAATCGGAGTTATCCTGTCTGGCTGCGGCGTCTACGACGGCAGCGAAATCCATGAGGCAGTCATTACCTTGCTGGCCATTGATCGTGCCGGCGCAGAAGCTGTCTGCATGGCTCCCGACATTCCACAAATGCATGTCATCAATCATCTGATCGGCGAACCTGCCGAAGGCGAATCCCGCAACGTTTTGGTTGAATCCGCCCGCATTGCTCGCGGCAATATTAAAGACCTGGCGACTGTTCAGGTTGCGGATATTGATGCCCTCATTCTGCCCGGCGGCTTTGGCGCGGCAAAGAACCTTTGTGATTTTGCCGTTTCCGGCCCTGACTGTGCTGTGAATTCCGAGGTGGCTCGCCTGATCAAGGAAATGTATGCCGCGAAGAAACCAATTGCGGCTGTCTGTATCGCCCCGGCCGTCCTGTCCAAGGTTCTCGGCAGCGAAAATGTCTCACACCAGTTAACCATAGGCAGCGATGAAGAAACCGCAGCGGCCCTGAACAAAATGGGCACAGAACATATCCAGTGTCCCGTCAGGGAATTTGTCGTCGACCAGGAGAACAAACTGGTTTCAAGCCCAGCCTACATGCTTGCCGGCAGCATTTCCGAAGCAGCCGAAGGCATTGAGAAAACTGTTCAGGCCCTAATCGGCATGATCGAATAAACTGACTGTAAATTTGTACGTTTAACTCAGAGAGTCAGACAGACTGCTAAAATATTGCCCATCCGGAAAGGCCGGACAAACATTACCCTTCAAGGAGTAAATTATGACCAAGTACCGCTGCGTAATCTGTGACTACATCTACGACCCGGAAGAAGGCGACCCAGGCAACGGTATCGACCCAGGTACGGCATTTGAAGACCTGCCGGATGACTGGTGCTGCCCCCTCTGCGGTGCAGACACAAGCAACTTTGAACCGGTGTGAGCCGACCATTAACCACGCCTGATTCAGAAGCGAATCAACTGACACTACCGGAAGGATTCAGGGTCTGGCGTCCCGGTCTGATGAACTACCGGGGCGCCCAGGCCCACCAGGAAGACCTGGTGGGGAAACGCCCGCAATGGCCGTTTGATTTACTGATTCTTCTGGAGCACCCCCCGGTTATCACCCTTGGCCGCAACGCCGACAAACAGAATATCCTCTGGCCCCGCGAGGCTCTGCAGTCTGCCGGGATCGACTGCGTGGCAAGCCGTCGCGGCGGTGACATTACCCTGCACAGCCCGGGGCAATTGGTCGGTTATCCCATTGTCGACCTGAATCACTACCAACGTGACTTGCATCGCTACCTGCGCCGACTGGAGGAAATTCTGATCCGTACTCTAGCAGATTTCGGTCTGTCTGCTTGTTCTTTACCAGGCAAAACCGGCGTATGGATTAATGAGCGCAAAATAGCCTCGATTGGCATAGCAGTCCGTCACTGGATCAGTTATCATGGTTTTGCCTTGAACATCGACAATGAGCTCTCTATTTTCAAGACGATTATTCCCTGCGGGCTGCCCAGTGTCACCATGACTTCCATGAGCAGCGAGTTGGGCAAACCGGTGGATAAAAACGAGGTTGCCGAAACGTTGATCCATCACTTTGGCAATATTTTACAACGCCCTTTCCTTGGTAGCTATGATGACAACACTCCCACCACGCAAACCTGACTGGCTCAAGGTCCGCTTTCCAGCAGGGCCGAACTACGCCAGAATCGATCGCATGCATCGTGAGCAGGGTCTGCACTCGGTCTGCCGCAGCGCCGCCTGCCCAAACCAGGGCGAATGCTGGGAGCAGGGGACTGCCACCTTCATGATCCTGGGAGACCGTTGCACCCGTGACTGTCGCTTCTGCAATGTCGCCCATGAAATGCCGCTGGCCGTTGACCCGAACGAAGCGGACAAAGTTGCCAGGGCCGTTACCGAGCTTGGCTTGAGCCATGCCGTTATCACTTCTGTTACGCGTGATGATCTCACCGATGGCGGCGCCAGTCAGTTTGCTGCTGTCACCCGGGCTATCCATAATCGCAGCTCCCAGGAACTCAACCAAAAGTGTCGTGTCGAGTTGCTGATCCCCGACTTGCAGGGGAGCCATGAAGCCCTGAAGGTCATTCTGACTGCCGAACCGGAGGTACTTGGACACAACCTGGAGACTGTTCCCAGGCTCTATCAGGCGGCCAGAGCGGGGGCTGACTACCAACGCTCTCTAAAACTTCTCGCGGCCTCCAAGCGAATAGCTCCTGATATCCCCACCAAGTCAGGGTTGATGCTGGGCATGGGGGAGACGATTGCAGAGATTATTGCCACAATGAAAGATCTTCGTCTCGCTGATTGCAACATGTTGACTCTGGGGCAATATCTGCAGCCGACACGGAACCATCTCCCGATCATCCGCTATGTCGATCCAGATGAATTCCAGGAACTGCGCCACACAGGCCTGCAACTTGGCTTTGCTCATGTCGAGGCCGGCCCCCTGGTGCGCTCTTCATATCATGCCGCAGAACAATTTAAAGGGAATCATGATGAATAATTCTGACTTGATTTACGAAACCATCATTCTCGGTTCGGGCCCAGCTGGCCTGACGGCAGCAATCTATGCCGCACGTAGCCGCTGCTGTCCGCTGTTGATTCACGGTATTCAACCAGGCGGACAACTGACAACCACAACAGCGGTCGACAACTATCCCGGCTTTCCTGAAGGGATCGACGGCCCTGAGCTAATGGACAAGATGCGCCAACAGGCGGAACGCTTCGGCACGCAGTTTGTCGAGGGGGAGGTCACCAAGGTCGACTTTACGGAGCGCCCCTTCCGGCTCTGGATCGGCGAGGATCTTTATCGCTGCCTCTCCTTGATTATCACAACCGGAGCTTCGCCCAGACTGCTCGGACTAGGCAATGAAGAGTCCCTCTATGGTCGCGGAGTTTCAGTGTGCGCAACCTGTGACGGCTTCTTCTACCGCGAACGAGAAGTGGTCGTGGTTGGCGGCGGTGATACCGCCATGGAAGAAGCAGTCTTTCTTACTCGTTTTGCCAAGAAGGTAACGGTCATCCATCGCCGCGACGCCTTGCGGGCAACCCCGGTCCTGGCTGACCGTGCACTTACCAACAAAGCGATCAAGTTCATCTGGGATTCCGGATTGACAGAAATAGTTGCCGACACAAGTGGTGTGACCGGAATCCGCATCAAGAATCTCAAAACAGAGCAGGAATCGGAACTGGCTTGTGATGGTGTCTTTATCGCCATCGGTCATCAACCAAACACGTCACTTTTTGCCAGTCAGCTGGAGATGGATAATGAAGGGTATCTCCTGACCAAAAATGGTACAGAGACTAATATTCCAGGAGTTTTTGCCGCCGGCGACGTTCAGGACCAGCAGTTTCGCCAAGCCGTAACCGCTGCGGGGACTGGTTGCATGGCCGCGATTCAGGCAGAGCGCTTTCTCGACGACTTGCCTTATGACCCGAGCCTGTCGTGCAAGAAAGGGGTCTGTAAACCGAAAAGCTAGGAGGCTATGTTTGCCTGAACACCAGCCCCCTGATACACTATGTAATGTTTTTCTTCTCCAACCGAATCAACAGGGGCGCACATGGGCATCTCCGGAAACCTCAGCCCACAGTGGCTGGAAGAACAATACCAACTGTGGAAATCTGAACCGAACCGGCTCTCACCCGACTGGCAGGCTTTTTTTGAGGGCTTTGACCTGGCCCAGCAGACTCCGGCAACCAGTCAAGATCTTGCCGCCAAGAGTTCTGCTGTCGATTCCCTGATCTACCGTTACAGGGATCTTGGCCACCTGCAGGCCAACACTGATCCACTCACACCCGATCAGGCTGACCACGCAGAACTTAACCTGGCGGCATTCGGTCTCACTGAAGCCGACCTTGAACGCACCTTCTACCCGCTACGCTTCCCACAACAGAGCGCAAGCCTCCGCGAAATCATCACGCTGCTTCAGGAGACCTATTGCAGAGAGATCGGCGTGGAGTTCATGCACATCCAGGATCCGAAAAAACGGAGTTGGCTGAAACAGCGCATGGAGGAGAAGCGCAACCGGGCTGATTTCAGTCGTGAAGAACAACTATACATCCTCGAAAAACTCCAGGAAGCCACCCTTTTCGAAGCATTTCTACATCGTAAGTTTCTCGGCCAGAAACGCTTCTCCTTAGAAGGTGGCGAAGTCATCATCCCCCTGCTCGACACCCTGTTGACACAAGCTGCTGAAAGAGGAGTCAGCGATCTGATCATGGGGATGTCCCATCGTGGTCGTCTCAACGTGCTGGCCAACACTTTCAAAAAGCCCCTGGAAAACATCTTCGCCGAATTTCAGGACAATCTCGAACTGGCATTCGTTGGCGAAGGCGATGTGAAGTACCACAAGGGCTATTCTACCGATCTTTCGCTCCCTTCCGGACATAACATTCATCTCAGCCTGGCCGCCAATCCCAGCCATCTTGAAGCCGTTGATCCGGTTGTGATCGGCAAATGCCGAGCCCGTCATGTCAGCTACGGGCCCGGCGGCAAAAAAAGGGTACTGCCGGTGCTGCTTCATGGTGATGCCGCATTTGCCGGCCAGGGATTGGTTCCGGAAGTTCTTAATCTCTCTCAGCTTGACGGCTACCAGTCGGGTGGTACCTTTCACCTGGTTATCAACAACCAGATCGGCTTTACTACTGCACCGGCCCATGCACGCTCGACCCTATACGCCACAGATATTGCTAAAATGCTCATGGTGCCGATCTTCCATGTCAACGGAGAAGATCCGGAAGCCGCCGTTTATGCCGCTAACCTTGCATTGGAATATCGTCAGGAATTTGGTGAAGACGTGGTGGTTGAAGTCATCTGCTATCGTCGCCATGGTCATAACGAGGGTGACGAACCTTTTTTCACCCAACCCCTCATGTACGACAAAATTCGCCAGAGACCGCCCCTGCATGAAATCTATGCGAAACGGCTTATTGAGGCAGGCCTTGATCAACAAGCGGTTGCAGAACGCGCAGACAAAATAACAAAGCACCTTGAAGAGGCTCTCGATGGGTCACCCAAGCCACAAACAGATGTGGGCTTTCAGGCAAAGTGGACCGGTATCCAACGCGAATACACACTGGAAGAACCGGAAACAAAAGTTGACGCAGAGACTCTCAGGAAACTGGCTGAGCGCTTGGCAGTCTTGCCGGAGGGGCTCAATTCTCACCCAAAAATTGCTCGCCTGCTCAAGCGCCGCGAGGAGAGTGTCCTCAAAGGTGAAGGGATCGATTGGGCAAATGCTGAAGCACTCGCCTTTGCCTCTTTGTTGGTAGAAAACGTACCAGTGAGGCTCTCGGGTCAGGATTCGCGCCGTGGCACGTTCAATCAACGCCATTCGACCCTGGTTGACCAGAAGACCGGTCAACTCTATGTGCCGCTGGCCTTTCTGGACAAAGGTCAGGCAGTAATCCAGATTTATGACAGCATGCTTTCCGAGGCAGCTGTTTTAGGTCTGGAGTACGGCTATTCTCTCGAAACACCACACGGTTTGACGATCTGGGAAGCCCAGTTCGGCGATTTTGCCAACGGCGCCCAGGTAATCATCGATCAGTTCATAGGCACCAGTGGCACCAAATGGGATCGCTCAAGCGGACTGGTCCTGTTTCTGCCACATGGTTACGAAGGCCAGGGACCAGAGCATTCAAACGCCCGCATCGAGCGCTTCATGAATCTCTGTGCCGACAACAACATGCACATCACCTACCCGAGCACTCCGGCACAGCTTTTTCACCTCTTGCGCCGTCAGTGCAAACTCCCTTATCGTCGTCCATTGATCGTCTTCACTCCGAAAAGTCTTCTGCGCCTACCGGCCTGTACCAGCCCCCTTGAGGATCTGACTGAAGGTTCTTTCCAGGCGATCATGCCCTGTGCCACACCAGTAGAACAGGTGGAAACACTGCTTCTCTGCAGCGGTAAAATTTATTATGAGCTACAGGCCGCACTTGAGGCCACCGGAAGAGATGACGTCGGCCTGCTGCGTATCGAGCAACTCTACCCCCTGCACCACGAAAACCTACAGGAGGCCCTGGCTCGCTACGGCAACGCCAAGCGCATCGCCTGGGTTCAGGAAGAGCCGAAGAACATGGGTCCCTGGCCGCACCTGCAACACCGCTTGGCCCGCGCCCTCGGCAGGGATCCGGAATATTGCGGACGTCGTGCTGCCGCTGCGCCAGCCGTCGGCTCGCACCGTCGTCACCGTGAAGAGCAACAACAGATTATTGACTCAGCTCTTGGAGTTCAATCGGCTCCTGACAACAAGGACATATAATGGAGATAAAAATACCTGAAGTCGGCGAATCTATCCTCGAAGCCCTGGTCGCCAACTGGATGAAAGAAGACGGCGACGCCGTCGTCAAAGACGAAATTATCTGTGAGTTGGAAACCGACAAGGTCAATGTCGAACTGCCTGCGGAAGCTTCCGGTATTCTGCACATTGTTGTCCCGGTAGGGCAGACGGTACCGATCGGCACTGTCATAGCAACCCTTGAAGAGGGTGACGTTGAGGCACCCTCACCGCCACAAACGCCTGAAGAAACCGCTCCCGTTGCAGCAACAACAGTGGCGGAAAAGCAAGGCTCCCAACCTCCGGCGAACCCAGCCGCCCGCCAGCAAGCTGAAGAGCGTGGCATTGATATTAAAAAAGTAGCCGGTAGCGGTCGTTCCGGAAGGGTCATTCTGGATGATGTGCTGGATCACGACAAGACCGTTGCACCGCAAGCTGAGCCAAAGGAACCAGAGAACACCACCGCGGAAATAAAAACGGATAGTGCTGATCGGCCAATTACCCGCCAGGCCATGACACCAATCCGACAGCGTATTGCTGCACGCCTGCTCCAGGCTCGCCAGGAAACCGCCATGCTGACGACGTTTAATGAAGCGGACATGTCGTGGGTCAAAAAGCTGCGTAGCCGGCATCAGGAAAATTTCACTAAGAGGCACGGCATCAAGCTGGGCATGATGTCCTTCTTCGTCAAAGCCTGTATCGGGGCTCTCAAGGAATTTCCAGCCGTTAATGCGAGCATCGACGGCACTGACATTGTCTATCACCACTATTACGACGTAGGCATTGCCGTCGGCACCGATCGCGGCTTGGTCGTACCGATCCTGCGCGACGCCGACCAACTGACCTTCGCCGAAATCGAACAGCAGATAGCCGACCTCGCCACCAAGGCCAATGCCCGCAAGCTGACCCTTGCCGAAATTGAAGGCGGCACCTTCACCATCACCAATGGTGGCGTCTACGGTTCACTCTTGAGTACACCGATTATCAATCCGCCACAATGTGGGGTTCTCGGTATGCACTCGATCCAGGACCGGCCTGTCGTTGTCAACGGTGAGATTATCATCCGCCCGATTATGAACCTGGCCTTAAGCTATGATCATCGTATCATCGACGGTCGTGAGGCTGTTGGTTTTCTAAAGCTGATCAAAGAGTATATTGAGGATCCTTCGGAGTTATTTTTAGAGCTCTGATGAGAGAGCGTAGCGGGTAGCGCGTGGCGCGAAAATTCAGAAGAAAAGACAACTTCAAAAAATCGCCTTCCGCATGAACCTTGCTCCAAAGGCTTTACCAAGGACATTCATGTTTTTCCGCGCTACGCGCCACACGCCACGCGCCACTATTCCCCCGGAGTTTTAAATGAGTGAAATATATGATCTGATCATCATCGGCGGTGGCCCTGGCGGCTATGTCGCCGCGATTCGTGCTGCCCAACTTGGTTCTACTGTTGCCGTCATCGAAAAGCGTAAGGCCCTTGGCGGTACATGCCTCAACGAAGGATGCATT
>JAUWTX010000180.1 GCA_030614505.1 Desulfuromonadales bacterium | reverse complement strand
CTGGGGGGGTTGCCCTGCCAATCATCTGAACAGGTTTTCAAGGCGTGGGAGACTGTGTTCAACGTCCAGATTTCTCTGGAAGGCTATCCGTCGCAATATTGCATGGCTCTCCTTGTTGTGTTGCGTCTGGAGAAGCAGAAAAAGCTTTATATGCTTTATCGTCTCAAGAAAGACAAGCATACACTTGTTTGTGTGCCGGCCAAAACGCTTAAAGATGAAACTTCTTTGAAAAAAGCGATCAAGGAGGGGTTGAAGTTTCTTAAGATGAGTGGTTTTGAGATGGAGGAAATGGCTGCTGAAAATATGGATGACACACTAGGGAGCTATTTTCTGGAGGCTTGATTTTTTGGATTGAAAATGGCCGGAACCGGCGGGATGCAACCCGCCGGTTCTCGAACTTCCGGATGGAAATAAACTATTTCCGTTGAAACTCCTCGGACGCAAAACTGTACTTGAAGTTCATGTGATCAGTGTAAGTCCCTTCCAGAATTGCGACAACATCCTCAGTGAAGACCAGTTCCTCGTCGGTCGGGATGACGAACACCTTGACCGGGGAGTCTGGGGTCGTGATAACACTTTCAGTCTTGCGGGTCATGGTGTTGCGGTTTTTTTCTTTATCGAGGATGATTCCCATGAACTCCAGGCCCTCAATCGCTTTTTCGCGAATCAGCCAGCCCATCTCACCGACGCCGGCAGTGAAAACTACAGCGTCAATCCCTCCACTCGCGGCGGCGTAGGAGCCAATATATTTCTTAAGCCGATAGGCCTCGATATCAAGTGCCAGCTGGCAGAGGCGGTCGCCTTCTTCAGCACCTTCAATGACATCACGGCGGTCGGTGAATTGTCCGGTGATGCCCAGGATGCCGGATTTTTTGTTCAGCACGCTATCGATCTCTTTGGGAGAGAGTTCCTCCTGCTCCATGATGAAAGCCGGAATTGCGGGGTCGATATCGCCGCAACGGGTACCCATGACGGCACCTTCGAGAGGAGTCAGGCCCATAGAGGTATCGACCGAGATGCCATTCTTGATAGCCGTGTGCGAGACGCCGTTGCCGATGTGCATGGTAATGATGTTGCAATCTTTGGGAGCTTTGCCGAGCATCACTGCTGCACGCTTGGATACATAAAGATGGCTGGTGCCGTGGAATCCATAGCGACGCACACCGTATTTTTCATACCACTCGTGGGGCAGGGGGTAAGTATAAGCATGCTCCGGCATAGTCTGGTGGAAGGCCGTGTCGAAAATCGCAATGTGAGGAACGTCTGGGAGAACCGACTGGGCCGCTTCTATGCCTGAAATATTCGGTGGGTTGTGGAGCGGGGCAAGATGCTGGACTTCCTTGATGGCATCGAGGACCGCATCATCAATCGTTACCGAACAGGTGAATTTCTCGCCGCCATGAACGACACGGTGACCGACAGCTGAGATCTGCGTTATTTCACTGACGACACCGTATTCCTTGTCAGTCAGAATTTTGATGATCAGGTGAATGGCGACCTTATGGTCAGGGCATTCGTATTCTTCCCGGTAAGTGTCCCGGCCGGGGACTTCGTGGATAATGAAAGAGTCGCCAATTGTGACGCGCTCGACCATGCCCCTGGCAATGACTTCTTTCTTCTTCCAGTCGTAGAGCTGGTATTTTACCGATGAACTGCCGCAGTTGAGTGCCAGGATATCCATAAGTTTTTCCTCCAATGGTGAGATTGTCTTAATTATTTTTTCAGGGAAACAACAAAAGACTGTTTTAAATATGATTCTTTGCTTGTGCTTAAAATTTCATTAAGTCATATTTTATCGTAGGTTAAAGGCATAAACCATGTTGTGGGAGGGTAATGTAAGGGTTGGTAAATTGCAAGTTTTTTCAAGGGGAACAGTGACTGTTTGCGCTGGACAGAATTCTTTTCTTACGATAAAATCCCTCCGAAAAAGTTTTCGTGAATCAAAACAAATCTAACGAGGAGGTAGTTCCATGGCTTACACAATCAATGACGAATGCATCAACTGCGCTGCGTGCGTAGACTCCTGTCCGGTTGACGCTATCAGCGAGCAGGGTGACAAGCATGTGATCGACGCCGCAACGTGCACGGACTGTGGTGCATGTGTTGACACTTGTCCTGTTGACGCAATTGACGCTCCTTAAAGGAGCCTGTCAAGCCCAATAGGCTTTAGGAAAAAGTAGAAATAGAGAAGGCCGTACCTGATTCAGGTACGGCCTTTTTCTGTCGTGCTATTGCATGTGAGGTTACCCTGCACCAGGTTTTGAATCGACAACCTCGACATTGATATTGGCAATTCCCTTCGGCAGGTTACGGAAGACGATGGTGAAAGGGATAGATGCTCCCGCATCAATATTCATATTTGAAAGACTATCACCAAACTGGTTGTTCATTGCTTCTTCAATAGCAGCAAATGACATAGTCTTCAATGCGGTATCATCAAGTTGATTGCCGCAGAAGACGGTCTGTTGCAGAAGAGATTGTCCCTTGGCATCAAGCAGAACACCTTTGACAGTGATTGCCGAACGGGTTGTCGAGTGATTGTTGATAGCCGTGCCCTGAATGATCAGCATTTGCCCGACCTGGCCATTCACATAGGAACTCCCGGCGATGTCTATGCCGATGCGGTCTCCTGGTGAACTGGCTGGAGCTTCGCCGATATAATCCTGCAGGAACGGCAGATACTTGGCAACTGTATGCAGATTGAGAGTCCCTTCCTGTATGAAAAGGAAACCCGCTGCTCCACCCAGGATCACCAGCAAGAGGACCAGCAGCACCAGGATACGTGACAGAGAACTTTTCTTTGGTGGTGGTGCCAGAAGCTGTTCATCGTCATAGTTGCGTGATGGAGGAGGTGTCCTTGGCTGGCTTTGGCTGAACGGTTCCGGTTCCTCATGCTGTTCCATGGTAGCACTGGAAAAATCATCATCGGTTTGTAAACTTGGTATTTCGCTTTCATCACCCTCATTGGAAAAGTCGATTTCGCCGAACTGAAGTCCACCTTCTTCTGAGTCGGAAACAGGACTTTCCGTCGGGGAGTCATCGGTATCAAACGTGGGCTCTTCAAAGTCGAAGGAAGTGGCGTCGCCGGAAGATTCATCGCTCCATTCAGAAGCTGAATCATCACCGAACGAACTTTCGTCATCGAAGGAGAACTCTCCCGGGCCACTGGACTCTTCACTTGTGGCAGACGGCGTATTATCTTCGGCATCGTCAAAACTGAATGCATCGTCGCCCTCGTCACCTGAGGGAAATTCATCGGGCGTATCCTGCGCCTGTGATTCATCCTCGTCATCATCGAAAGAGAATTCAGCGGATTCTGTTGATTCTTCTGCCGAGAAGTCTATCTCTGTGCTTTCGGCTGCCTCTGAATCCGAATCTGATTCATCGCTGAAATCAAACTCGACTGGCCTACCAGTCTCCTCAGACTCTTCAAAAGCAGCACCGGAATCAGTTTGCTCCTCGTCAGCCTGTTCTTCTTGTGGTCCTTCATCTATCGAGAGGCCGGGGCCTGCTGATGTCGTATCATCTTCTTCAACGTCGTCTTCCACCGGCTGACTGGTGTCGGCAAAGGAGAAATCATCGGCAAGCTCCTCGCCCAGGCCGGCACCTTCGCCCATCTCTGTTTCGAGGGCACTGAAGTCAAGCTCGCCGCTTTCCTGCTGTTCGGCCGATTCTTGTGAGCTGTCCGGTCCCGGTGCGGGTGGTGGAGTCGGTTGTTCTTCGGGCTCAGGAGAGTCAGTCTGAAGGTTTTCAGACGTTGGCGTCGTTTCGCTGGGGGCGTCTTCGGCGACTTTCTCCATGTTGGAGGAGTCGAAATCAACAGTTTCTTCAGCCGGTTCCGGCGGGGACACGGTGAAGATTTCTTTGCACTTGGAGCAGCGGACTTTGATCCCGCCAGGCTTGACTTTCTCATCGGCTAAACGAAAACGGGTTTGACATGCTTCGCACTGAACGATCATTCAGTTTCTCCCTAGCTGGCTGTCGGATAATCCGGGCTACAGCGCAAATTCAAGTGCCCTCAACCACACGGATGTCGGGCAAGTTGCGATATCTTTCGTCAAGGTCCAGGCCATAGCCGACGATGAATCCATCGTCCATGGAGAACCCGATGTAATCGACAGGGACATCAGTGACTCGCTGAGCCTGTTTGTCAATCAAGGTACATATCCGCAAGCTGGCAGGTTGACGGTTCAACAACAGGGTGCGGAGTGATTCCAGGGTCAGACCACTGTCAACAATGTCCTCGACGACCAGAACATCCTTATCTTTTATCGACATTTCCAGATCTTTGCGAGCCTCTATGATCCCAGAGGATTGGGTCGCAGATCCGTAGCTGGCAAGACGCACAAAATCGATTACTGTCGGGGTCTTGATCGCACGAATCAGGTCGGCAATGAAAAGAAAAGAACCCTTGAGAACAGCAACCATTAGTATCTCCCGTCCGCGATAGTCATTGTCTATCTGTGCGGCGAGAGCTTCAACCCTTGCGGCAATCTCTTCTGCAGAGAAAAGGGGTGTCATTGATAGCTTTACATTGGAGGTGCTCACGGTGCTCATAATGCGGGTATTCTATAGCAAAGCAGCTAGTTTATGTCAATTTTTTCGAGGTATGGAGTTCCTTGCCAGATGTAGAGAAAGCCTGTGCTATAATCAGCGGCAGGATACAATCAGTTACAAAAGATTAAAGTCTTTGCCAGGAGAAACCCAATGCGTACCCTTATCTACCTTTTTGCGATGGTTCTCGTCTTCATGTCCGGTTCTCTTGTTTTTGCTGCACCAAATTTACAAGTTAATAATCCGAGGTACGATTTTGGCGAAATTTTCCAGGGAGAAAAAGTCCCTCATGTTTTTGAATTCGTGAACGAAGGCGATGAAACCTTGAAGATTGATCGGGTTCGCAGCTCCTGCGGGTGTACTGCTGTCCTGGTGTCAGAGAAGAGTATCCCACCGGGAGGCAAGGGAGAGATCCAGGCCAATTTTGACAGCACCCGTTTCCGTGGTGCCGTATCCAAAACGATCTATCTCTACAGTAATGATCCGGTACGCCCAACCATGCAGCTACGTATCAAAGGTAAAGTTCTT
>JAUWTX010000160.1 GCA_030614505.1 Desulfuromonadales bacterium | reverse complement strand
GCGCTGATGCTATGTGGCAAACTGGTGATCATAGTCGTGCCGTTGGTGGCGATATTTGAAGTGCTGCGCTACGCTAAAGTGTTCAGTGCTCTCGGCTCGCGAACTGAACCGGCGATGCGTTGTCTCGGCTTAAGGCGATCTGCTGTCCTGCCGCTCTTTACCGGGATTTTTCTCGGCATCGCTTATGGTGCTGGAATTATTATCCGCTCGGCAGCCGAAGGGCAGATGAGTCGCCGTGAACTCTTCCTTACAGGGCTCTTCCTGGCAACCTGCCATGCCGTGATTGAGGATGTCCTGATTTTTGTTGTTCTGGGTGGTGACGCAGTTGTCATGCTCGGCTTGAGACTGGCCCTGGCCATTCTTCTGACCAGCCTGTTGGCCAGATTCTGGAGGCAAGGTAACTGAGTTGCAGGAAGATCAGGAGCCTGTCAGCCTTAACGAAAACCTGCTGCGCAACCGGCTGGTCGGTCCGTATTTACGGCAATGTTCGACAAATTGCATACTATCTGCTCTCAAACTTCCATAATTATATGCTATAACCCTGCAAATGTGTTTGCCGATTCAGGTGTTAAATGGCTGGTTTTCTGCTACCCTTTAACATAATCCCTTTTATGGCTTTTGCGACTGCATCAACTTATTAAATGAAGTATCAATTATCCGATATTATTGATGTTCCATCCATTCAGGATTTGATGAATTCTCTTTATCAGATCACGGGGATATCTGTAGCTATCATCGACCAGACCGGGCTGCCATTGCTGTCCAGCGGTTGGCCGAAGATTTGTGAGATCTACCACCAGCTTTATCCAGAACAGCCGCGACGCTGTTTTCCCCTTGACGCCTTTACGGGGGGCGCCAACTGCCAACCTGTTTCTGGTGGATGGATGGAGTTCCAATGTCAGAACGGCCTGATCGATTTTGGTTTCCCGATCAGAGTAGAAGATCGGCACGTTGCCACCCTTTTGGTCGGGCCCCTGTTGTACAAACCGGCGGATCCAGCGATTTTTATTGCCAGGGCTGCTGAACTTGATATTCGAAAAGATGAATACCTGCGCTTAGTCGACGAAGTCTCGTTTATCTCGCACGAAAGGATCGGGGATAGTCTCGATTTTTATTCAAGCCTGGTCAAGATACTTACCGAAACGGCTCTGCAGTCAATTCTTCACCAGAATTCCCTCCGCGAGGTGGAACGTTCGGAGAGCAGATTCCGAGACCTTTTTACCCTTGCTGCAGACGGGATTGCCATCACGGATCTGAATGGCAGGATACTCGAAGCAAACCCCTCCATGCTGGCTTTGCTTGGTTATAGCTATGAGGAGTTCCTGAAAGGTTCACTGGGCAGTTATGTCCACCCAGAGGTAGCGGACAGGGTGCCGGGGCGGATACAGGAGGTTCTTTCGCAAGGGAGATCCCTTTTTGAAACAACTTTGCTGCATAAGGACGGCCGCAGTGTCCCTGTTGAAATTCGTGGCAGGCTGATCGTGTTTGACGATTGCCAGGCGATTCTTGGCCAGGTTCGCGACCTGACCGAACGCAAAAAGTCGAACATGGCTCTGCGCGAAAGCGAGGAACGTTTTCGCGGTATCTTTGAGGACGCGGGAGTCGGGATGGTGCTGACTCTGAAAGACGGGCATTTTGCTCAGGTCAATCCAGAATTCTGCAGATTTCTCGGATACACCCGTGAAGAACTTTTAGCGAAGACGATCGAGGAAATCACCTTTCCGGAAGATCGACCGGAATCGATGCGCAAGATTCGCGAAGCCCTGGTCGGAGAGCGGACGGTCATCAACATGGAAAAGCGGTACCTGCACAAAGACGGTTATGCTGTCTGGGGCCGCACCACTGCTGTCTACAAATTGTCCGGAATAGATAGTCACCTGGCTTCAGTGGCCATGATTCAGGACATAACCAGCGAAAAGCTTGCGCAGGAGGCCGCCCAGGCGAGCGAAGCAACGCTCAAAAGTATCCTGATGGCTGCTCCCATGAGTGCTGGTCTGGTGTGTAAACGGGTCATGACTCTGGTTAATCGCTGGATGATTGATGAACTGGGTTATGTGGAGGATGAACTGGTCGGGCAGAGTGCACGAATGTTGTATGAAAATACTTCTGAATTCGATCGTGTCGGTCGCGAGCAGTACAGTCAAATATCCCGGGAGATGGTGGGCGAAACGCAGACACGTTTCAAGTGTAAAGATGGGAAAATGATTGATGTGTTGCTGCGTTGGGTGCCGATTGATCCCAAAGATTTTGATGCCGGGATCATTTTTACCGCTGCAAATATTTCCGAAATCATCAGTGTTGAGAATAAACTGAGAAATGCGCTTGATGCAACGGAGACCGCCCACAATCAACTCAATGTTATTCTTCAGTCTGTTACCTCGGGCCTGATTGTTGTCAACCAGACTGGCTTGATCCTGATGGTCAACCATGCGGCGGAACTTCTCCTCAATCTCAAAGCGGGCGAGGTCGTTGGAGCTCAGGTTTCGGAGGTGATCGCCGATCCAAAATTCCTGGAAGGAGTTCGTCTCGCCCTGGCTGGGATCGAAAAGCCGGCTCCGATACAATTGATCTTCGAGAATGCTCCGAAAGCGAAAAAAATCTATCTGCAAGTCAAGGTGGCGTCGTTAAAAGAAGCCCTGGGAGATGTTCGTGGTGCCGTAGCTATTCTGCATGATGTCACTCGTGAACATGAAATCAACCAGATGAAAGATGAATTCATCTCTACGGCGGCTCATGAACTCCGGACTCCCATGACATCAATTCTAGGCTATACCGAACTGATGCTGGAGCGGATCGAGCAGTTTGAAGCCGAGCAGTTTAGAGGTTTTTTGCAGATTGTTTTAGACCGCTCCGAGGCACTCAGCCAGATTATCAGCGACATGCTTGATCTTAGCCGGGTTCAATCGGGAAGACTGGTCAGTCTGGAACAATCCTCGGGAGATCTTGTTAGCCTGGTTCGGCAGATTCTGCCTTCATATAAATATAATGACAACCAGTGTGAAATCATTGTAGGCGCTGATGAAGGGTTACCGTTGGCCCTGTTCGATCCGCATAAAATGACTCAGGTTTTTGATAACCTGATCAGCAATGCGGTTAAGTTTTCCCCCCGTGGAGGTACAATCAATGTGATTTTACAAACGACCTCTGACGAAATTGTCGTAACTGTTGAGGATCGGGGCCTTGGCATGACTCCAGAGCAGCAGGAACAGATTTTTGACAAGTTTTACCGGGCGGATTCCTCGACGACTGCTGTCAGTGGCTTGGGCCTGGGCATGAGTTTGGTCAAGAGCATTATAGAGGGGCATGGCGGCAGGATATGGGTCGAGAGCGAGGTCGGAGTTGGTTCGGCAGTGCGCTTTACACTGCCGGGCATTTTTAGCAACGATGGTGAGCTAAGATGAAAAAGGTTCTGATTGTAGAAGATCAGCAGGATGTGCAGGATCTACTTAAAGTTGCTCTTGCAAAACCCGACAGAATGCTTCTGCATGCCTTAGATGCCATGACTGGATTGAGCCTGGCCAGAGATGAGAGGCCGGACCTGATCCTGCTTGATATTATGCTGCCAGGTGCGATGGATGGCTTTGGACTTTTGCTGGAACTCAAGGGAAATCCGCAAACGGCAGATGCGAAAATTATCATCGTGTCAGCCAGGGCTCAGGATCAGGATCAGGACGCAGCATTAAACGCCGGGGCGGACGGCTATATCACCAAACCTTTCAGGTTGTCCCATTTGAAAGAATGCGTCGACCAGGCCCTTCTTTAAGTAGCCCGACAGCCTCCTAGCGGTAAAACTGGAAACCATTCTTGCTCTTCTGCTTTACTCTGTACATGGCAGCATCAGCGCATTTCATCAGTCCCACCACGTCTTGGGCCGAGCCCGGGAAGAGGGCAATGCCGATACTGACCGTGCTGGAAAAGTTATGTTGCCCTAACTTGACCGGCTGGGCGATCCCTTCGAGGAACTTCTCGGCAATCAGTTTGGCATTCTCCTCATCGTCAATTTCACCAAACCAGACAAATTCATCACCGCCCAGGCGGGCGACGGTGTCAGCCTGACGTGAACCCTCCCTGAGTCGCCGTGCGATCACTCTGAGAAAATCATCTCCGGCAGCGTGGCCGAGTGTATCGTTGACAATTTTAAAGTCGTCCAGGTCCAGGAACATCAAAGCCAGTTTCTGTTTGTCGCGTTCAGCTTGGGCGACCCGTTGTGTGATACGGTCGTAAAAAAGAGTGCGGTTGGGCAGTTCTGTCAGTTGGTCGTAAAAGGCCAGGTTCTGAATTTCGCATTCTGAACGCTTCCGCTCGGTAATATCACAAAAGGAGAAAACGGCCCCGGTGATGCCATTACCAAGAAGCGGAGCACAGCTATACTCGATTGGAAAGGTATGTCCGTTCACATGGCAAAGAAGTCCTTCCTGGTTATTAACCTTAGTCCCATTGGCAAGAACCTCTGCGACAAGTTCCGCAGGTCCTGATTGCCCCTGTTCAGTGACTATGCGACTGATAAATCCCTGGATTTTTACCTGGTTAATCTGTTCCGCTGTCAACCCCATCAAGTTCTCTGCGGTGCGATTAAAGAAAGTAATCTGACCTGCGGGGTTCAGGCCGAGAATCCCTTCACTGGTTGTGTTCAGGATCATTTCGTTACGGTGGCGCAATTGTTCCAGGGTGTATTCAACCTCTTTGCGAATTTCGATATCGTCATGCAGTGTCTGGTTGGCTTCTTCCAGTTCTGCCGTTCTTTCGCGGATTGTCTGTTCCAGAGAATCCTGGTGCCTGAGCAGGCCAGTTGACATAGCGTTGAAGGCCTCAACCAGCTCCGCCAGTTCCCGTCCGGATGGCACCGGCAGTGCGTCACCGAGGTGTTTCGGTTCGTGTGCAATGCGCTGAGCTTTTTGGTAAAGAGCATTGATAGGCACAAAGAGTAGCTGGCGGGTTACTACGTACTGGAACGCAAAGATAGCCAGCAGGAGGGCCAATAAAAAGCCGGACAACTTGAAAGAAAACTGGTCGGCATCCTGGTAGGCCATTGCCAGTGGAATGCGGATTGATATGGCTGAAATGGTTTGCCCTGGTTTGCGATGGAAACTGTTCTCCGCACCATAATGGTCGACGATGCCGGGTGGCGCATCCTCCGGATTTCCGTGACAGAACAGGCATTCATTCTTGACCACCTGTCCACGCCGCATAACTGTGAAAAAAGGTTTGTGATCGTATTCTCGGATGAAACTTTCCGTAGTAAGATTAGGGTCTGCGTTGAGTCTCTCGATGAACTTGCGTTCCATGGGGTCTGCTTCGTGGACTGGGTTCCGCGCGTTGATGGCAGATTCTTTATAATAAAGGTCTTCCTGGGTGAACAAGCCATAATCACTGGCAACACTGTTGATAGCAAAGGTTGACGACATCCAGGTTGGCTCGAAGAAGTGCTCCTC
>JAUWTX010000208.1 GCA_030614505.1 Desulfuromonadales bacterium | reverse complement strand
GCATGCTCTGGAAGTCTTCACGCAACTGTTCCGGGAATTCGCCTACCAACATTTTCTGATGCAGTTCAGCTCCCGCCTTAAAATAGCCCTCAGGCGTCTTCTGTTCAGCATAGAGCTCCCACCAGCCATTATTGACAATATAGGAATAGTAGACGTTTGAGCCGACGAAGAAAGAGTCGTGCTGCTCCAGTCGTTCGGACCAGTCGTTGTCCGTCTGTGCTTCAAGGATGCGGCGTGCCAACAGCATGCCAACCGCCTTGCCACCGATGAAGCCGGTGCCGATCACGCGCGACTTGTAGGAGAGTAAGTCACTGAGCGAAAAGTAACGTTTTGCTAAGTCGAGAATTTTATCTTCACAGCCGATCAGGTGCCGACAGAGATGTTCCACCATCTTCTGCTGATCCTCGTCGGAAACCCCCGCAGAGTTTAACTCCTCGGCTTGCAGGAACAAGCGATGCCAATGATCAAGTCGTCGGGTACCGGCATCCTGGCCCTGACGATAGGCGGTCGACAGAAGTTTGGTTGCTTCGAGACTGTTGGCCAGCGGGACAAAACTATCCCCTGTCTGCCGGTGTGGCAGGAACATGGTCGGGGAATGTCGTTCCCAGACTTTAAGTGGATGGACGAAGAGTTGCCCCTCGCGATTATGCAACTCAAGCAGAATCTGCGTGGTCTCTCGAATCCTGGTAATGGTTTTGTGTGCGTGGCGATTGCGCAGTAAAGCGAAGTAAGCCACCGTGTCGAGCCGGAACAGGTAAGGGCAGGTCACCTGGAAGAAATTAGCGATCATGTGATCGGTGACCCAGGCCGATAGCAGGTCGGAGAGGCAATCGAATACGTAGAAGGCGCCGACACCTTTTTCTTTGGCAACGGCGTGAACAGCACAGGCAAAAGGTTCGAAGCCCTCACGAGGGTCTAGTTCATGGACTTCAACCGGCAGCGTGGGATCAACTACGGGTGGATGTTGCCCGAAACGAAAATAGATGACTTTGCGCTTCTCGGCCAAGGCTTGTTTGACGTAGGGTTCGACGAAGTAGCGATAATCTTCCATGTTGTCGACTTTCCAGACAACATTGTCACCGAGGCGCAAACCGTCGAGGATTTCGTCAAGGCCACTGAAACCGGTTGTTACCCACCTGTCGGTCATGATCGCCCCTTTTGCAGATTTTCAAATCAAGGAGTTATGTTGAGTGCCTGTCAGCGCAACTTCAGAGGGTGCGGGGGCCAGAAAAGCCACCATTTACCCAGGTGTCATCACAATGCTTTGACGTCTTGGAGTAAAATTAATAGTTGCTTGTCGCTGACAAAAATACAGGGTTGGCAAAGGATTGCCAACCCTGTATTTGGGTGATCCTGAGATTAAACTACGCCAAAGGCGACCATGGCCTTAGCGACCCGAATGAATCCGGCGATGTTGGCACCATTGACATAGTTGCCGGGAGTACCGTACTCAATTGATGTTTCGTAGCAGAGTTCATGGATATTTTTCATGATCTCCTGCAGACGCTTTTCAGTATGATCGAATGTCCAGGAATTACGCTCAGCGTTCTGCTGCATTTCCAGCGCTGAAGTCGCAACGCCACCTGCATTGGCGGCCTTACCGGGACCATAAGCGATCTGGGCCTCAAGGAAGACTTTCACACCTTCCGGCGTGGTCGGCATGTTGGCACCTTCACCAATAGCGATACAGCCGTTTTTGACCAGCATCTCGGCGTCAGCGCCATTGATTTCGTTCTGAGTCGCCGAGGGCATGGCCACTTGGCAGGGCACTTCCCAGATATTGCCTTTTGCAATGTACTTGGCGTGCTTTCGATACTGGGTGTAATCCTTGATGCGTCGGCGCTCGACCTCCTTGAGCTGTTGCATCAGGGCCAGGTCGATGCCCTTTTCATCATAGATGTAACCGTTGGAGTCGGAGCAGGTGACAACTTTGCCACCGAGTTGATGAATCTTTTCGGTGGTATAGATTGCGACATTACCGGACCCGGAGACCGAGCAGGTTTTGCCTTCGAAGGTATCCTTGCGGGCCTTGAGCATTTCATCGACAAAAAATACAGCGCCATAGCCGGTCGCCTCGGTGCGAACCAGAGAGCCGCCCCAATCGAGGCCCTTGCCAGTGATCACGCCGGCTTCCCAGCGATTGGTAATGCGCTTGTACTGGCCGAACATGTAGCCGATCTCGCGACCACCGACGCCGATGTCACCGGCTGGCACATCTGTGTGCTCGCCGATATGACGATAGAGTTCGGTCATGAAGCTCTGGCAGAAGCTCATAACCTCGTCGTCCGACTTACCCTTGGGGTCGAAGTCGGAACCACCTTTGCCGCCGCCGATCGGCAGACCGGTCAAGGCGTTCTTGAAGATTTGCTCGAAACCGAGGAATTTGATGATGCCGAGATAAACCGAGGGGTGAAAGCGCAAGCCCCCCTTGTATGGGCCAAGAGCACTATTGAATTCAACACGGAAGCCTCGGTTGATCTGTACCTCGCCCTTATCGTCTCGCCAGGGAACCCGGAAGATGATCTGGCGCTCCGGCTCACAGATGCGCTCAATGATCTTGTGGTGTGCGAACTCAGGATGCTTAACCAGAACCGGGCCAAGAGATTCGAGAACCTCACGCGCCGCCTGGTGGAATTCCATTTCGCCGGGATTGCGCGCTAAAACTTCTGAATAGATAGGTGCAACCTTTTCGTCCAATTGATGTGGCATGCTGCCTCCTTTTTGTGCACTATGGTGTATAAATATTATACAGAAGCTCTTTTATAGCGAAAAAACCGTTTGCAATCAAGACATTTTTTTTGACTGCCTATTAATTAGGCACCATGCTGTGTGGGTCAGGTCGGCACACCGAAACGGACAACGCTTTAACCAGGTCAGAAGAGAGGACCTCCACCGGTAAGTGGATGAGCATATTTTTCTGTTTTTCCACCCCATATATTAACCAACATCCAGCTCTATCCTCACAGCCACTCTGCTTGTTCATACGGCACCTAAAACATCAGCGGCCATTCGGTGATAGAGCCACTCACAGACTTTCTCCTATCCAGTATCCTCAACTGCACTCCCCGTTGCCCACCCAGACTTTACGCCAAGACAGTACAATTCATTGCCAAACCCATTGCTTATTGTATTGCCAACTCCACCAAACAAAAAAAAACGCCCTGCCGAAATCAATCAGCAGAGCGTTTTTAACTTTTGGCGTTTACAAAACAGCTCTAGTCATTATTTGCCGCGTGTCGCCAGATAAATTCCAGCCGCAATCAGTCCAATCCCAAGCGCATGATACCAAAGAAAGCTTTCACCAAGAAAAAGGATCGCCATAAGGCTACCGAAAACAGGCATCAGGTGGATAAAAAGCCCGGCCCGATTGGCACCGATCAGTTCGACCCCGCGATTGAAGCAAAGGTAGGAAATAATTGAAGGGAAAACGGCAACATACCCGATGACAAGAAAAGAAGAAAGCTCCGGCTTCATGACACGAACATTGAGGGTTTCCCAAAGATAGATCGGAAAAATAATCGCTGTCCCAAGCCAGAAGGTCACGGCAATGAACGAAAGAGGATGGACATTAGGACGCTTGCGCAACAGAACCGAATATCCAGCGTAACAAACGATAGCTGCCGCAACCAGCAAATCGCCCCGGTTAAATTGCAGGGCCATGATAGCTCTCAGATTACCGTGAGCAATGATCGTCGCGGCACCACCTAATGAGACCAATATCCCGACAGCCTGAACAATGCGAACTCTTTCACCGAAAAGGGCAAAAGAAAGAGCAACGATCAGAACCGGCATAAGCGATTGCAATAGAAATGCATTTATAGCCTGTGTGTACTGCAGACCACTGTAAACCAGCGTGTTGAATGCTGCGACCCCGAGGGCAGAAAGCAGCAGCACAGCAGACCAGTTCCGTCGAATTTCCGGCCAATCCTGGCGCAGATATCTAAATGCTGGCACAATAATTAAAAGAGAAGCCACAGCCCAGCGCCAGAAAGCTAAAGCAACAGGTGGGATATTGTTGTGAAAAGCCCGGCCAAGAATAAAATTACCCGCCCAGAAAAGGACGGCCAAAGTCAGCAGTATGTATGGCTGGTTTTTTACGTTGAGCGCTGTCATGGTGGGCGTATTCTACGACAATACAGGAGGAAAACAATAGAAATATGCACAAGTTATGAAGCTATGAGTACGAGCTTAATTATAAGCTTTCTGAGGTTGCAGATAAAAACAATCTGTAAAATTACTTGAAGATTGACTCAAACTTCCTCTGTCTAACAGGAGATAAAGCAAATTGTTAAACCTAAAATTAAGGCGAAAACATTCAACAACCCCAGACTTTATCCCGTCCAGTAAAACCTCATTGCCAAAACTATTGCCAAACAGACAACAGCCCTCACTTATCCCACCAGACATCATCACCCAGCACTACATCAGAAATAGAAAAAGGGCCACCTTCTCATGACAGAAGATGACCCTTCAGCAGTTTGGTG
>JAUWTX010000068.1 GCA_030614505.1 Desulfuromonadales bacterium | reverse complement strand
TGATATCGTAAAATCCCAGGAAGGGCCGGTTTATCTCAACCAGTGCCTGATCGAGGACGTCTCCTGCGAGCGTGAATTCTTCTGCCCGGTACATGGGGCCTGGGAACAGATTCGCAAGGAACTTATGGCAACTTTGTCCCGTTACGACTTTGCCAGCCTGGCCGCCAAACAGAACGAACTCCTTCCCGTCTCGTCAAAACACCTGTCTGAAAAACCCCGGGCCTGAACAAAAAAACCCTGGAGACCAGGAGGGCAAGTCTGCCAGGGCGAAGCGGAAAGTTGCGTCCAACTTTCCGGGGGAACTCTTGAACGTAACGCTTGCTCGTCACTAATTATACCCCTTCATAATGATTACAACCAGTCTCGCCTGGATTTTTCTCTTAGCTGAGCAGACAAACTCACTCATCCAGTCCATACTTCTTGTCATTCCAGCAACTTAGTCGGGAATGGCTACGAACAACACTGCCATGATAATGGATAAACATCTCGCTTGAGGAAAACTCTGACCGCAAAAACCTTGATTTAACTAACAAAATCCTCATAATAGAGCTATTCACACTGATATTATCTGGTAATTTTCCTCATTTGTAATTGTTTTGCAGCTTTGGGTCCTCGTAACAACATCAGGAGATATGGCTTTGCGATATCGGATTCCCTTCTTCCTACTCCTGGCAAGTATTCTTATTGTTTCCTGCACCGACCTGGCTACCATGCGGACCTCTCAGCCAATTGCACCTGTCAGAGATTACGAAATCCTCCTGGTGGGCAATCTGGAGGCCAACTACATAGGCGACGAAAACTGTCTGACCAGTTGCCATACCCACGACAAAATTGCTACAGATTTCAAGCCCTCGGTTCACGGCGATCAGATCTCGGAAGACACAGGCTTGCCGCTGGTCAATTGTGAATCATGTCACGGCCCGGGAAGTCAGGCTGTCGAACATGCCGCAGAGAAGAAAACCTGCGATTTCAAGACCCTGCTGCCGATTGCCGAATTCCCGGCGCAGGCCCAATCGATGCTCTGTCTTAAATGTCATTCAGCAGCATCCACCCCAAACCTGTTCAGTTGGAACTCCAGCGTGCATGCGTTGAATGACGTCAGCTGCTTTGACTGCCACAAGTTGCACAAAGGGGTAGAACAGAAAGTCGGCCGACAGGAACAGGAAGAGCTCTGTACCGGCTGCCACACACAGACCAAAATGGAGTTTTCCCAATTCTCCCATCATCCGGTTCCAGAGCACAAAATGGCCTGTACCGACTGTCACGATCCACACAGCTCGACCAACAGAAAAAACCTCAAAGGTGTCACCAGCAAAGCCCTCTGTACTCGTTGCCACATGGAGTACCAGGGACCTTTCGTCTACGAACATGCCGATGTCACCGAGGAGTGCACCAACTGCCATCGGCCCCATGGTTCACCCAATGAGCCATTACTGGAAGTTTCTCAGCCATTCCTGTGCATGCAGTGTCATGCAGGGCACCAAGGCCGTGAGCTTGCTTCGTTGAGCTCTCCAACAATGAAGCAGGCTTTCTACACCAGGTGTACGGACTGCCATTCGGCGATCCATGGAACAGATATTCCTTCTGCACACGGCCGAGGAACATTTATTGTCAGATAGCTTTTTGTTGTCTGTTATGTGTACGAGGTCACAGGAGATGTTCGTAATGGTTCAAAAAAGTTTGCATTACGGGATTCTGATTCCTTCCTTGTTGTTATTGTCTTCGGCCTTGTTGATATTGTCTCCGGGCTCCGGGCTGGCAGACTCTGGTGATATACTTCCCGTGGAGGAAGACAGTAAAGTTCTGGAGGTGTCGACCGGCTATCGTTGGATCAGCACAGATGACAATCCAAACCGGGCAGCCGAATACAAGTTTCTTGATGACAGCCCGACCTTCAATCTTATCTACAAACAGGACTTCGGTGACAAGAACATCTCTTTGGTCGGGGACTTCCTCAATTACAATGACTATTTTATCGAAGGCCACTTCGACTATAAAACCCTCTTCCGGCTGAATGCCAGGTCGGAGAGGATGTATCACAATCTGGATCATGTCCCCTACCAGAATCACCCTGAAGCACGTAATCCTGCCGAAACCACCCTGGAAAATGTCTTTGACATATCAGATCCGAACACCCCACCCGAAGCTGCACCAGACCTCGATATCACTGATGCCTACTATTCCGATCATAACCCCGGCCTCGATTATGGCCGTAGAATCACCATTGATGAAATCAAGTTGCGCGGCAAACTCTCAACCTATCCGGCACATATCAATCTCTCTTACTGGCGTATGGAGAGAAAGGGCAAGGAACAGCTACGCTTTGTCGATGAAAGCTGTGCCTCTGCCTGTCACATGCAAAGCCGCACCAGGAAGATCGACCGTGTCACTGAAGAATTCCAGGTAGGTTTTGATGCCCACCTGGGGCCGATCGACATCGCATTCCTGCAAACCTTGCGTGAGTTCAGGGAAAAAGAGGATGCCCCTGCTGACGACTTCGAATCCAATACTCTGCGCTTTTTGGGACCGCCACGTGAGTTGGTTCACGATGACGCTCCAGACTCCAGGCTCTCTGAGTCAACCTTCACGATCAACCTGCCTCAATCCGGTGGTTTCGTTTCTTCGGCCAGCTACACAATCGGCAAACGTGAGAATGAATCGAACCTGAAAGCTGTCAGCCCGGTGGATCCCGAAACCGATTATCAAAAACTGGCAGCCGATGTCACTTATACCCCTGGAGAGAACTGGACCTTTAGTTTCCGCTACAGGATGCTGGACCTCGACAGCGATGTTCCTGGCATACAGACTTCGGACGGCGTGGCCTCACCGGCCAACCCCTTTTTCTTCAGTGGCATACCGGTAAGGGAAAGTGTTGATATCGATCGTAATAATTATGCGGCATTCGTCTCCTATCGACCGTCATATCGCCTGACGCTCAAGGCCGAGTTTGAACGTGAAGACATCGACAGGAACAATACCGGCGTTGGCCAGCACAATACATTTGCCAGCATTTCAAATCCCAACTGGGCTCTGCCCGACAACGAGGAGATCAACCGGTTTCGTCTGACATTCTACTCTCGGTTTCTGGAGAAGTCAGCTCTCAAACTGAACGGCTGGTATGAGTACACAAACACCGACAACCCTGCGTACGGCACCTCTTTGAGCGACAGCAACGAGCTTTTTCTCAATGTGAGCTACAAACCTTCCGCGATCTGGGGAGCAACCGGCAGCATCGATATTCTGCGCGGTGACAATAATGATCGGACTGCAATCCAGTTCGACAGCGGACCGATTCCCTTTGACCTCGATCGCGATGAAGAACGTGAGAAGCTGGCGCTCGGCTTCTGGTTCGTCCCGAATGACATCTTTTCTGCAGATCTCAATTACGGTTTTCTACGCTCCCGGATTGACCAGGATGTCCTGTTTGGTGCCGCGCCTGACTCAGGTGACCCCGGCGGCCCGACTGATTACACCATCCTGGATAATAATACAGACTATGAGCAGCAAGTTCACACCCTCTCCGCCGGTATTAATCTGCGCATCATGAAAAACATGAGTTGCCGCCTGGAAGGTTACCATATCCGCTCCTCTGCAGAATTCTCTCCAGGCTTTGATTCCAGAGCTTTCGAACATCTCAGTGGTGACTTTGTCGGCGAAGCCCTGGCCACTGCTGACGACCTGCAAGAAATCAGCGAAGTGGACCTCCGGCAGAATGGTATCAAAGCACGCTTCAACTGGAAGATTTCTGAGATATTAACTGCAGGCTTTGAATACACTTTTGACGATTACGAAGACCGGAATGCCAACGCCTTTGATGGCACAGCACAAACTTTTATCGCCAACCTCACCGGGATTTTCTGAGCAAAAGGGAAACCGCCATGAAAGAGAATGGCCAGCAAGGGCAGAAAGAGCCCTTGGCAACAGCCCGCTTGGGTTGACTTTCCTACCAACAACTTTCCCACCAACAGTAGCGCTCAAAGAAAAATCCATGTAGTATCTAAGAGCTTTTCTCTGCACTGAAACTTATCTTCTCTAAGGGAACTGATAATGAATATGAAATTGCGTGGTAAAGTAATCCTTGTTCTGCTGTTGGTTGCAGTGGTTCCTTTACTAGCCAGCCTGGCTTTCCTTTCCAACTTCACCAAAGATCAGATTCACGACAGCATGGTGCAGTTTGCCGAGAAATCAAGTAATTTTGTTGAGCGCAGCACCAGCAGCAGCCAACTGGAGTTATCCAACTATCTGCAACTGCTGAGCAGCTCTTCAGACATGGTCAACGCCCTCTACTATGCATCATTGACCCAGGATATCGATCAGTTGCACGAGTTGATCGAAGTGGTCCAGTCTCAGTACGACATGGATATTCTGGAAGTTCTTGGTGCCGATGGCACATCTCTACTGAGAGTCCATAACGAAGGATTGACTCTGCCCGAGGAACCGGAAACTGACCATCCTGTTCTCGTTAATGCGCGGGAAACCGGACAAACTCAGGCAGGTCTTTCAAGTTATATGGGCAAGCTGACAATTCTCGTTGCCACCCCGGTCAAGCTTCAGGAAAATGTTGTCGGCTTCCTGGTTGGCGCCTACCTGCTGGATGACAATTTTGCCATCCGTGTCAAGGAAATGGGAGGCGTCGAAGTCGCCTTCCTGGGGAAACAGGGCGTGGTTGGGACTTCGCACCCTGATTTTCGAAACCTGAGCTTATCTCAACAGAACAATGAAATTCTGCTTGGTGGCAAACCTTATCTGCCGGTCATGCGTGATCTGCCCGGCACCTCTTTTCAACTCGTTATAGCGCAGGATCTCAACACTGCGTTGGAGGCACAACAATCACTACGTAACTTGATGGTCATGCTGATTGCAATCGTCATTGTGGTCGTTGTGATTGCTGCTTTGCTTTTCTCCCGGGCCCTCACGCAACCGCTCCTGGAGGTTGTTGATAATCTCAAGGAAATCTCCCAGGGTGAGGCTGACCTCACCCGTACCCTGAAGGTCAGCAGCAACGATGAGGTTGGCGAACTGGCTGGCAATTTCAACCGATTTGTGGATCGCCTTCGCGAGATGGTCCTGCGCATCCGGTCTGCGGCCGGCGACATCTTTACGGCCACTGAAAAGATTCGCTACACATCCCGTGAGGTCAGTAACGGTACAACCAGGCAGACTGAAGCTCTGGAAGATTCCTTCCAGGCAATCCAGGGGATTGACGAATCAACGATCGAGGTAACCAATAGCATCAGCGCTTTACTTGAAGCTGTAGAAATTTCATCCTCAGCGACACTGGAGTTGGGAGCGACCATCGAGGAAATTGTTTCCCAGGTAGATCGTCTCTTCAGTACGATTGAAAGCGTCTCCAGTTCAACCACCGAGCTGTCTGTTTCCAGCCAGCAAGTCGCTGACAATCTCGACAACCTCTCCTCTTCAACGGAAGTAACCGCCTCTTCGATCACGGAGATGGATGCATCGATCAAGGAGGTTGAGGAAACCGCACAACAGACGAATGAACTCTCCGAGCAGGCCAACCGCGATGCCGAAATGGGTAAGGCGGCAGTAGCCGAAACGATTGCCGGTATCCAGGCGATTCGTACGAATGTCGAAGAAGCCAGTAGAACCATCGAAGAACTGGGCAAGCAATCCGGTGAAATTGGTACGATTCTGACCGTTATTGACGAAGTTGCCGACCAGACCCGCCTGCTCTCACTGAATGCATCGATTATCGCCGCTCAGGCCGGAGAGCATGGCAAAGGTTTTGCGGTGGTTGCGGATGAAATTCGTGAACTGGCTGAACGCACAGCCATGTCGACCCAGGAAATTTCTGCCATCATTCGTCGTTTGCAGACAGGAACCGTCGAAGCAGTCAAGGCTATGCAGATTGGCAGCGAACGGGTTCACGAAGAAGCGGAGCGCTCAAAAGTTGCCGAGGTAGCATTGGAAAAACTCACTGAGAGCTCCCTCCGCTCTGCAGAACGGGTTAAGAGTATCGTGCGCGCTACTCAGGAACAGTCACGCGGTAGCCGTCAGATTACCGAAGCAGTCAACCAGGTCGCCAATATGCTGCAGCAGATATCATCCGCTGTAAAACAGCAGTCGGATGGAATTCAGCAACTGGCCCAGGCTACTGAATCGATGAAAGATATTTCCTCACAGGTCAAACTCAGTACCGGCGAACAGGCTAAAGGCAGCCATCAGATCAGTGCAAGCATGGAAAATATTCGCAACATGTTGCAACAGATCGATCAGGCGTCCAAAGATCAGTCAGAACGCAGTCGGCAAGTCGTTGAAGCCGTTTCTGCTGTCCGCAAGATCGCGGGGGACAATGCTGTCCGTACGACCGAACTGGATAAAGTGGTGGAGAACCTGGCCGAGCAGGCCGAAGTCCTGGATAAAGAAATCGGTTCTTTCAAGTCCTGACGCACGAGTAAACGAATCTGACAAACGGGTAAACAGTTTGACAAAACAGATGATTTTCGTTAGAGTTTCGCCAACATAGCAACACGTCTTTATCAAGAGTGGTGGAGGGACAGGCCCTTTGAAGCCACAGCAACCGATTCGCCATCGCCAAGAAGATGGTGGGTGCCAGGTGCTAAATCCAACCCGCTGACAAAACTCTGGCGGGGGCGATGAGGACGGGACCCGCAGTACCGAATCTCAATGTATCTGCTGGCCCCTTCTCATTTTTAGAGAAGGGGCCTTTTTTATTACCAACGGTAATTGACCTTAATATGAGTGAACTGGGTATCGTCAAAACTGAATACGTCGATTTTGATGTTGAATTGCAACTTGAAAGCGGCCGTTTACTCGGTCCGCTGACGCTTGCCTATGAAACCTATGGTCGTTTGAACGACAACAAGAGCAACGCCGTCCTGGTTGCCCATGCCTGGACCGGAGACGCCCATGCCGCTGGGCGCCACGACCTGGAAGATCGCAAACCGGGGTGGTGGGACGACATGATCGGGCCCGGCAAGGTACTAGACACCAACCGCTATTATGTCATCTGCTCAAACATCATAGGTTCCTGTTTCGGTTCTACCGGACCGACCAGCATCAACCCCAGAACAGGCAAGCCCTATAAGCTGCAGTTTCCGGTTGTCATGGTTCGTGACATGGTCCGCGCTCAGCAGCTATTAATCGACCATCTCGGTATCGACAGTCTGCTCACCGTGATCGGCGGCAGCATGGGTGCCATGCAGGCCCTCGAGTGGGGGATTCACTACCCGGAACGGGTTCGCTCGATCATTCCGATCGCCGGCACTGGACGAGCATCACCAATGGCTATCGCACTGAATGCTCTGGCCCGTCAAGCCATCTATAACGATCCGATGTGGCGCAAAGGCAATTACAAACCGGAGCACCCACCGGCAGACGGCCTGGCCCTGGCTCGAGCAGTAGGTCATATCTCGTTTCTCTCCGATCCATCGATGCAACTCAAGTTCGGTCGAAGGTTCTCCGCACGGGATGGACAGTTTGATTTCTTCGGACAGTTCGAGGTCGAAAGATATCTGGCCTATAACGGCCGCAGCTTCGTCGACCGTTTTGACACCAACAGCTTCCTCTATCTTGCCAAGGTGTTAGACCTCTATGATGTTGCCTGGGGGTTTGATGGGCTAGAAGATGCCCTGAGCAGTCTCGACTGCCCATCTCTCTGGTTTGCTTTCACTTCAGACTGGCTCTATCCACCCTACCAGACGGAAGAGTTGATTGAGGTGTTGCGCAAGCAGGACAAGCCGGCTGAGTATCACCTGATTGATTCAGATTACGGTCATGATTCGTTCCTGGTGGAACCGGAGAAGTTTACTCCGAAGATTGTCGAGTTTCTTGATCGGTTGTCAGCAAATTAACATTTGAATTTATATCCAAAAAGCAAGGGCAACAGGTTGCTCAAATATCAGGGTCAGTAAGAATTTCACATTCTGTCCAATTTCATACCTGCCAAACAATGCAGGTGGATTTATAGGAAGAAAAAAGCCAAGGCCCATTGAGGACACCGGTCTTATCATCTATCTCGGATCAGTTCTGTCAGAAGCAATCCAGAGGTTAAGAGCGCCCAGGATCGCCAGGCGATTCAATTGCATTTGCTATCAACCGGCCCAATTCTTTCAACGCATCAACAAACATGGGATTATTTTGCCAAGTCGCAAAATTAAGTCGGATACAGTGCTTGAAGGACTTATCGCAAGAAAGCAGACTTCCCGGGGTGATATTAATCCCCATCGCTTTCGCCCGCTGATAAAGCTTGTCGCCATCTACGTGAGTGGGCAACGTGCACCAAAGCAAAAAGCCCCCCGCAGGTTGGTTGATAGATATCTGTGGAGGCCAATAACGATAGATAGCCTTGATAATGTCATCCCTTGCCAGGTTATAGTGACGACGGACTCTGCGTAGATGACGTTCGTACTGATTGCCTGCCAGAAAACGAGCCAAAGCAAATTGAAGAATACCGGGCGATGCCAATGAGCTGACATATTTCATATAGGTCAT
>JAUWTX010000187.1 GCA_030614505.1 Desulfuromonadales bacterium | reverse complement strand
GTATTCTACATTCTGAATTCTGTATTCTTACTGCCATCCGAATCCTGGGAACAAACGACATGCCTCTCTTTCTCGACATCATCAATATCGTCCTGCCGGTTTTTTCGGTAATAGCTCTTGGCTGGCTGCTGCGTCGCTGGGGACTGATTGATGCTGTCTTTCTGAAACAGACCAACAAGCTGGTTTACTATGTCTGCCTGCCGCTGCTGCTCTTTTATAAAATTGGCACAGCAGACTTTTTTGCCAACTTTAATGGACGATTGATTATCGGTTCGATTGCCGCCGTAGCAATCACCTTCGTTGCTTCATATTTTTACACGGTACTCAGGGGCTACCCGGATAATGCACGTGGTGTCTTCAGCCAAGGTTCATTTCGCGGCAACATAGCTTACATGGGACTGGCTATTACACTCAATGCCTATGGTGAGACAGGCTTGACCAAAGCCGGCATCTTGATGGGCTTTCTGGTCCCTTTTCTCAATCTCTTTGCTATCCTTGCCCTGCTCTGGCCGCATCGTGGCGAAAGAGAACAGCGAGGCGCTATATTCTGGCTTCGCCAGATTGCACTGAACCCGCTAATTCTTGCTTCATTCTTAGGAATATTCTGGAGTTTTCTCGCTCTGCCTATCCCCCTGGTTTTCGAGCGTAGTCTGAATATCGCCACCGGCATGACTCTGCCGTTAGCATTGCTGGCACTCGGCGGCGGATTTTCCCTTGAAAAGTTGCGCGGTGACTTGGTCAAAGCCTCTCTGGTAAGTGGAATAAAAACAATCTGGATGCCGATTCTTGCTGCCATCCTGCTGATCGGTCTGGGCGTCAGGGGAATGGATCTCGGCATCGGTATCCTGATTGCCGGGACACCAGCAGCAACAGCCACCTACATCATGGCGGATCAACTCAAAGGGGACGCTGAACTGGCCGGAACCATTGTCATGCTCTCCACCCTCCTCTCTGCAGCAACCTATACCGTTGCTCTGCTGATTCTGCGCAGCCAGGGGTTATAAACTACGAGACGCGAGAGGAGAAGCGCGAACAAGCCTTTGCCCGCTCCTTGCTTCTCGCCTCTCACTTCTCATTTCTCCCTTCGGAGTTTCCATGTACCAACCATTCAACATCGGATCAAAGTTTCGCATCACCCCTCCAGGCACTCCTGCTGCAAATGACGCCCGTGTCGACCTGATAATGCAGCGTGGTGCTTTCGGCTCCGGAGAGCATGAAACAACAGAGAGTTGTCTGGAGATACTCGGTAATTTGCCTGATATCTCTGGAGCGCACGTCCTTGATCTTGGCAGCGGAACCGGCATATTGGCCATTGCCGCCTTGCGGCTCGGGGCACAACATGCCATTTGCGTCGATATTGAACATAAAGCCGTGGAAACTGCTGAGGTCAACTGTCGACTCAATGGTCTGGAGGACCGGATAACCCATATTACAGGGACACTGGACGCTGTATCGGAAGGTGACTTTGACCTTATCCTGGCTAATATTTACGGAGACATCCTGCTTGATCTGGCGCAAACGTTAAGCACCAAAATTAAGTGTGGCGGGACGTTGTTGCTTTCAGGAATTTTGTGGGAATTCAATTTTGATGTAAGACAAGCATACGAGAAGAGAGATTGTGAAGTTGTTTGCAATCACATGCTGAATGAATTTAGTACCGTTCTAATGCGGAAAAGCTGAGGGGCTGCTAACAAAATTTTCTATTGACCGTAAGCTACCAACTCACTCCGTGTCATGCTCGGAAGACGAATTCCATGCCACCTGCCGGCTACCACGAGCCATAAAAGCAATAACAGTTAACAGCGACATACTCACAAAGTAAACAATTCCAAACGAGGCCCAGAACGAAAAATAATAAACCAGCGAAGTGAATATTCCAAGCAACGCCATTAAAATTGCAAAGGTCCTCATTCGTTACTCCTTAATAATTCCAAACCAATAAAAAAACCCGTCTCAAAAAGCCGAGTACGGGTATCATAAATATGCTGCGTGACACTCTCTTCGGCAACCCGGCTATCCAATGGATGGATCCGTGGCTTTGCGTCACCGGGTTCCCCCGGTTTTGCTTTTTTCTGAGATATAAAATTAAACTTCAATGAACTACGCTGCAACTATTAAGCCAGGTAAATACTCATAACTGGTGGAACAGACAGCCGGTTCTTACATTTTTCTCACATCGAAACAAAACATGTTGAAAAGATTGCAAGAATAAAACCGACCCAATTATTAGTTTTCCCAACAAAACATACGAAGATATTTAAGAACACAAAGTGAATCGGCAGGAATAGTGTCAATTCTTGTCACTCTTGTGATCAAACAGAATAAATAATGTCATCTTTTGTCACAAAAGCACCAAACCTTTATGCTTTAAAAATCCAATGACTTAATCCTGAACAGGTGATGAACTGGCGGTGGATTCCCCTGCAAACACATAAGAAAAGGGCGGACCATACTGGTCCGCCCCTGGGCATCACAAAGATGAACTTACTTTTACTTAGACGAGCGCCTTCATGTATTCACGGTTCAGTTTACCAATGAACTTGACGTCGACGCCTTTCGGACAGGACGCCTGGCACTCATAGTGGTTGGTACAGTTGCCAAAGCCGAACTCCTTGGCTGCCTCTGTCATTGCCATAACCCGTTTCCGGGCTTCGGCCTTGCCTTGCGGCAGAACCGCCAACTGAGCCACTTTCGCGCCAGTAAACAACATAGCCGAGCTGTTCGGGCAGGAGGCGACGCAGGCACCACAGCCAATGCATTCGGCAGCGTCCATAGAATAATCAGCAACAGGTTTGCCAATCAGCAGGGCGTTGGCATCAGCAGTACCACCGGTGTGACAGGAGGTATAACCGCCAGCCTGCATAATTACTTCCAGACCATTACGATCAACCACCAGGTCTTTGATTATCGGAAAAGCACGTGCTTTCCATGGCTCAACGAAGACCTCGTCACCGTCGTTAAACTGCCGCATATGCAGCTGGCAGACAGTGGTTCGCTCCTGACCACCGTGAGGAACTCCATTGATAACTTGTGAACACATCCCGCAGATACCTTCGCGGCAATCGTGGTCGAAAGCAATAATATCCTTGCCTGCTTTTGCCAGAACCAGATTGACATCGTCAAGCATCTCCAGAAAGGACTGATCGGGGCTGACATCCGGAGCATCTATCGTCTCCAGTCTTCCTTGATCATTTGGGCCATTCTGGCGCCATACGTGAAGTTTGAGTTTCATTATTTGTAACTCCTTACAGCAAGCTTGACATTCTCAAATTTCAAAGGCTCTTTGTGCAGTTCGGGCTCAACACCCGTACCTTTGAATTCCCAGGCCGCCACGTAACAGAAATCCTCATCGTTACGCATAGCCTCGCCATCATCGGATTGGTGCTCGACCCGGAAATGACCACCACATGACTCTTCACGGTTCAACGCATCCTTGGCGAGGATTTCAGCAAAGTCGAAGAAGTCGACCAGACGGGCGGCATTTTCGAGTTCCTGGTTGAACTGCTCGTTGGTACCAACCACCTTGACGTTGCTCCAGAATTCCTCGCGGATCTCGGGGATACGTTTGAGGGCGTGCTCGAGGCTTTCCTTGCTGCGAGCCATGCCGACTTCTTCCCACATGAGCTTGCCGAGCTCACGATGGAATTCGGAAGGGGTCTTGGTGCCGTTGACTGCAAGCAGCTTGTCAAGCTCGGCTTTGACAGCTTCAGCAGACTTTTTGAACTCAGGGTGTTCGTCGGTCACTTCGCCCGGCTTCACAGTCGCCAGGTAACCGGCGATGGTGTAAGGAATGACAAAGTAGCCATCAGCCAGACCCTGCATCAGGGCCGAGGCACCGAGGCGGTTGGCGCCATGTACCGAGAAATTGGCTTCACCGAGTACAAACAGGCCGGGCACGTTGCTCATGCAGTTGTAATCGACCCAGAGACCACCCATGGAGTAGTGCGGTGCAGGGTAGATGCGCATCGGTTGCTTGTAGCCGTCCTCGTCGGTGATCTTCTCGTACATCTCGAAGAGGTTGCCGTAGCGCTCACGGATGGTATCTTCGCCGAGGCGATTGATTGAATCGGCAAAGTCGAGGTAAACACCGCGCTTGCCAGGTCCAACGCCGCGATCGTCGTCACACTGCTCCTTGGCAGCACGGGAAGCGATATCACGCGGGGCCAGGTTACCGAAAGAAGGATACTTGCGCTCCAGGTAGTAGTCACGATCATCTTCAGCGATCTCACCAGCAGGATTCTCGCAATCTTCCGCTTTTTTAGGAACCCAACAACGACCGTCGTTACGCAACGACTCGGACATCAGGGTCAGTTTCGACTGATGCTCACCATGCTGCGGAATACAGGTCGGATGAATCTGTGTGTAGCAAGGATTAGCCATGTAGGCGCCTTTTCTGGCGGCCTTCCAGACGGCGGTGACGCTGCAGCCCATGGCATTGGTGGAAAGGTAGAAAACGTTGACATAACCACCAGTAGCCAGAATGACTGCATCACCCCAATAGGACTCAATCTCGCCGGTGACCATGTTGCGGCAAGTGATACCTCTGGTAACACCGTCAACGACAACCAGATCAAGCATCTCACGACGCTCGTAGAGCTTGACCGTACCGGCTTTCACCTGACGGGAAAATGCCGAGTAGGCTCCGAGCAGCAGCTGCTGACCGGTCTGTCCGCGGGCATAGAAGGTCCTGGACACCTGGGCGCCGCCGAACGAGCGGTTGTCGAGCAGTCCGCCGTACTCGCGGGCGAAGGGGACACCCTGAGCCACGCACTGGTCGATGATGTTCACCGAGACTTCGGCGAGGCGATGGACATTCGCCTCTCGGGCACGAAAGTCGCCACCCTTGACCGTGTCGTAGAACAGGCGGTACACCGAGTCGCCATCGTTTTGGTAGTTCTTGGCGGCGTTGATGCCGCCCTGGGCGGCGATGGAGTGTGCACGGCGC
>JAUWTX010000098.1 GCA_030614505.1 Desulfuromonadales bacterium | reverse complement strand
GTTGTGGGTTGTTTCACTACGAACTGAATTAGAACAATGTTTTTCTTCTATCACAGTCAAAAGAGCAATAGCAGTGCCAAGTGGAGACGTGACATAAAAACATTTTAAGTCTTTATTCTGACAGAGCTTTTTCAGCTGTCAAGCCCACGCTAAGACTATATCAGACGTCCCCCTCAAGCGAAAATCGGCCGAAACTGAACAGATGTGGCGAATAATGGCCTGGTCAGTACAATACTGCGAAGAAGTGTAGCCATCAGAGCAGCCACAAAGAATATAGAGTATCAGGCGGAAAGAACGGCAGGTAAGCTGAGGGTGAACCGAGTGCCTGTCTCCGGCGATGACACGAAGTGAACATCACCGGAAAGGAAGCGACCAAGAAGCTTCATACTATAGGTCCCGAGACCGCGACCTGGACCTTTCGTTGAAAAATCCCTTTGAAAAATCCTCTGCTGATAGACAGCAGGAATAACCGCTGTATTATGCACCCAAAAATTCAGCCCTGAATCAGTTGCATCTACTCCAAGTATTACATTGTCACCTGCCGGCGAAGCCTCCAGGGCGTTTTTAACCATATTCCCCAGAATTCGCCTCAACAGGGTTGCATCACTGACGAAGGGAATCGCAACCGAATCGACGTCAATCTGCAAGGAACGTTTACGTGCAACTTCCTGTCCCTCATAGAGGATCACAATATCATTGAGGATATCCCTGCTGCTTAGCAAATGTTTATCAACAGTCAGTTCCCCCTTTTCTACTGCAAGCAGGACACGCTGGGCATCTATTTCATCGATAACCCGCTGCGACGCCAACTGGATACGACGGCTGACTTCAAGCGGATCAACACTTTCATCGATCTCCATAAGCTCTGCAAAACCCCGGATACTGCCAACCAGGTTAAGGATATCGTGAAAAAAAGTCTTTTCCAGAGCCAGACGACGGCGCTCGTGACTGATGTCGGTTCCAGCCAGAACGATAAAGTCGTCATCACCATAACGAAGAGGTGCCGACCAGACCCTCAGAGTCAAATTCTGCATGATGTCGCCATCCTGACGTGTCAAGGTGCACTCTTCGACACTTTCTTCGCCATCCAAACCAGAGAGCATGGCCACCAGTGCACCGCATGTTTCACATGATTCTCCAGTGCCGCACCCCGTCTCGGAATCAAGCGTCACATGGCATGCGAGCACATCACCGACAAGTTGGCCAACCAGGTTTTCCGAATGCGACCGGCCAGACAATTGGTAGAATGCCCGATTTGCAAAGACGATCTGGCGATAGCGATTGAGAACCAGAACCATCCCCGGCATAGCATCCAGAAGGTGCCTCGTCATGGACACATCGGCAAAAAAAGCCGACTGGCGTTGCAGTTCTTCCGGCGAAGCAAAGTTACTGTTGTCAACCGGCTTGCTAATATGGACAGGACGATTCAGGGACATTCAGGTAACTTCAATCATCATCAAAGCAGGTTCCAGCAATCAGGGTCACCGGGGCTTCGAGGTAACTTTTCAAGGAGTCGAGAAACTCGGCAGCATCTGCCCCATCGAGAATCCGATGGTCTGCAGAAAGTGTCACACGCACCATGGGCGCGACCACCAACTCTTCATGCTCGTCGACAACCACTTCACCCTTGACTGTACCAACGGCCAGGACGGCTGCCTGCGGCGGCGTAACAATCGCAGCAAAAGACTCTACACCAAGCATCCCCATGTTGGTGATGGTAAAGGTTCCATCTTCCTGATCATCATCGGAGAGCTGACCGAGATGCGCCTTTTCAGCCAAAGCTGCGGCAGACTGGCTGAGCTGTTTCAGGGACAACTGTTCGACATGCTTAATCACTGGATAGTACAATCCACCTTCCGTGGCGACTGCAATTGCCAGGTTGATCTGCAACTGTTCAACTGCTTCTCCATCAATCCAGTGACTGTTCACCCATGGATGTTCTTTGAGCGCAGCAGAAGAAGCCGCCATGATGAAATCGTTGATCGTAATCCCGAGATCCTTGCGAAAACGAATAATATCCGTCATATCGACGGCGACGGTCACATAGAAATGTGGCTTATTCTGCCAACTGTCAATCATTTTGCGCTCAATCAAACGGCGAATACGCACCACCGTCTTGCCACTTGCACCAGTTTTCCCCAACGAACTGGTATCGTTCTCTTTTTCAGACATGACAGCAATCCTTTCAAACTCTCTGAGAGTTGCAGGGAGAAGCTTGGACAACTCCTACTCTTTTATTGTAAAGGAGGTTTCTTTTAATTACGACCATAAACAGATTATGGAATACAAATGCAGATAAAAGAAGAGCCCGGAACTGGAGTTCCGGGCTCTTTATCGTTATCTGTTATCTGGTATATAGCCCTCTACTCAACCGAGGAAGACATTATGACTGCGGGCACGATTAGTCAGAATCGTCGGGTCTACAACCTCACCGCAACAGCAGCACTTCCAAGCATCAAATGCACGAACAAAATCATAATATTTTTCTGCGTACATACGGCCTTTACACTTAGGGCATCTCATAGCATTGCCTCCTCATATCATATTCAATGCGTAACAAAATCTTCAGAATGTACGCATGAGGAGTTACACAAGGTGTGCCAATTTACAATTAATCAACACCGACAAAAGACAATGATTCTGCGTCTGCAAAATTCCTTCTATAAAACAACAACTTAAACCTCGTCAAAAAATTCTCTCCAGCTATTTACTCGTTTTTTCCCTATACCCTTCACTCTCACAAGGGCCTCCAAACAACTAAAATCGCCATTTTTTTGGCGGTCATTCTCGATGCGCTCAGCAAGAGCATCGCCAATTCCCGGTAAAGCTTTCCAATCCATCTTGCTCATACGGTCTGGATGCAGCGGGATCGCCAATGTCATTCGATGACTCGCCGTCATCCAACCTCGCTGAAAAATCGTAGTTTTTTGGTCTTTTCTGGTAATTCTGAAATTCTCACCACCGTGCAACGGTTGTAACCAGACAGGATTCGTTGACAAATTTTCTGCCAACGAAGAGCCCGTCAAATTTATGACGTCTTGTGGAGTCAAACCGTCATAAATTTGATACACCCCTGACACCACATCCTCACCCGAGAGTTCGACATGAATAACACTTTGTTCCAGAGGCAAAAAAACCGGGAGATCTTCCATTGTGGAAGTCTCCCGGCTCAAAAGTACACCCAAAAAAACAAGCAGCGCCAGCACAGTGAGTGCTGGCGGCGGGGAAAAGAATTTAGCAGCTTGTCGGCCCATTGTAGTAGACAAACTCAATGTACTGGCTGCTAGCCCACTTGGTCGCGCATCAGTTTGTACTGCAGTGCGTCAACCAGAGCATGGTAAGAAGCATCAATGATGTTGTCGCTGACACCGACCGTACCCCAGCGACCCGTCTTGTCTCCAGACTCAATTAATACCCGTGTCACCGACGCAGTACCCTTTCCAGCCGGCAGCACACGCACTTTGTAATCAAAGAGTTTCATTTCTTTCAGCTGCGGGTAGAATTGTTCAAGTGCCTTGCGAAGAGCATGGTCCAGAGCGTTAACCGGGCCGCTACCCTCAGCAGCAGTGTGCTCAATTCGCCCGCCCACCTTAACCTGAATGGTTGCTTCCGAAGTCGGCATTTCGTCTTCATGTTGCTTGGTATCAATGACTCGGAAACCGATGACCGAAAAGTAGTTGCGTAATTCACCCATGGCGCGACGCATCAGCAACTCAAAGGAAGCTTCTGCACCTTCATACTGATAACCCTGATTCTCGAGGTTCTTGATGTCCTCAAGGATTTCCAGCGTGACCGGGTCCTTGCTGTTCAGGTTGATATTGAACTGTTCCGCTTTAGCCAGAATATTGGCACGTCCGGAAAGGTCGGAAACCAGTATACGGGTCACATTGCCGACCTTTTCCGGTCGCATATGCTCGTAAGTTTCAGGATGACGCTGGATAGCGGAAACGTGCACACCACCCTTATGGGCAAATGCGGAATTCCCCACATAAGGCTGGTGCTTGTTCGGCACCAGATTCGCCAGTTCATAGATATAGCGTGAAGCAACCCGCAGACTCTGTAGTTGTTCATCAGAGACACACTCGCGGCCCATCTTCAGCTTAAGAGCAGGAATAATCGAACAGAGGTTGGCGTTTCCGCAACGTTCACCGAAACCATTGATCGTTCCCTGGACATGCACCACACCCTGTTCGACCGCCACCAGGGAATTGGCCACAGCGCACTCGCTGTCATTATGGGCATGAATACCGAGTGGCGTCTTGATGCTTTTCTTAACCTTCTTGATTATTGCAGCGACTTCATAAGGCAGTGAGCCACCATTCGTGTCACAAAGAACGATACAGTCAACACCGGCTTGCTGCGCCGCTTCCAGTGTTTTGATTGCGTACTCGGGGTTTGCCTTGTAACCATCGAAGAAGTGCTCGGCATCGTAAATGACCTCCGGCACATTTTCTTTCAGGTAGGCCAGCGAATCATAGATCAGCGCCACATTCTCTTCCAGGCTGATGCGTAGCGCCTCGCGTACGTGGAAATCCCAGGTTTTGCCGAAGATTGTAACCGCGTCCGGCTCCGCCTGAATCAGGGTCTGAATATTGTTGTCCTTGGCTGGTGTCGTCTTGGCCCGCCGGGTTGAACCAAAAGCTGCGACCTTGGCATGATCAAGAGCGATCTTCTTGATATCCTTGAAAAAAGCAATATCTTTAGGGTTTGAACCGGGCCAACCGCCCTCGATGTAGTCGATGCCAAGTTCATCAAGTTTCTGTGCGATGCGGATTTTGTCCGCCACCAGAAAAGAAACGTCTTCAGCCTGCGTACCATCACGCAAGGTCGTATCGTACAGGAAAACTCTGCTCATCGTCCTCTCCCGATCATTTGCTCAGAAAGCTTCTCTATTCCTGGACTACCTGTCCATTGTCCAGACCGAAAGCTTCGTGTAAAATGCGCACAGCAAGTTCTGTATACTTGTCATCAATAACACAGGACACCTTGATCTCGCTGGTCGAAATCATCTGAATATTGACACCCTCGGCGGCAAGTGTCTCGAACATCTTGCTGGCAATGCCTGAATGAGAGCGCATCCCTACACCGATGATCGACACCTTGGCTATCAACTCATTGCTTTCTACACCGGAAGCACCGATTTCGGCCGCTGTTCCCTCAACAATCTTGAGCGCTTTTTTGAAATCGGACCGGGGCACCGTGAAGGTCATGTTGGTAAAACCTTCATGCGAAATATTCTGGATAATCATATCCACCGTGATGTTCGCTGTAGAAAGCGGCGAGAAAAGCTGCGCAGCAATCCCCGGCCTGTCCGGAACGCGCATCACGGAAATTTTTGCTTCATCCTTGTTATATGCGATACCTGAAACCAGGACCGTTTCCATATCTGCATCCTCCTTCATTACCAGAGTCCCTGGATTGTCATTTAGGCTGGAACGTACGTGGACGACAACTTCATACTTTTTAGCAAACTCTACAGCCCGGATCTGCAAGACTTTGGAGCCGAGAGAAGCCATTTCAAGCATTTCGTCGTAGGAAATCTTATCTATCTTGGAGGCCTCGGGAACAATGCGCGGGTCAGTAGTATAAACACCGTCGACATCAGTCAGAATTTCGCAAACATCCGCCTTTAACGCTGCAGCAACGGCCACGGCTGAAGTATCGGAACCACCGCGACCAAAGGTGGTGATGTTGTTGTCACGATCAAGGCCCTGAAACCCGGCCACAATGACAATTGTGCCATTTTGCAGATCTTCACGAATATTGACATCCTGAATCTCTTTAATGCGTGCCTTCGAAAAAGCGTTGTCCGTACAAATCGGGATCTGCCAACCAAGATAACTTTTGGCCATGTATCCCATCGACTGCAGAGCCATTGACAACAAGGCTATGGAAACCTGTTCCCCTGCTGCTACCAGAACATCGTATTCACGCTCACTCGGGAACTCGCACATTTCTTCTGACAGAGCAACCAGCCTATTGGTCTCACCGGCCATGGCCGAGACCACAACGATCATATCGTTGCCCTCATCGTAAGTACGTGCAACCCGTCGGGCGACATTCTGTATCTTTTCGATGGTCCCTACCGAGGTACCACCATACTTCTGAACCACCAGTGCCATCTGTGGTTAACCCTTCCTGGCGTGTCTCATTTAGGAAACCCACCAATATTGAGATATACCCCTGCCGGGGTCGATTGCCTTTAATATCAGTATTCCCATCAGTCGTCAAAGTTTTTCACGGGAAACCATGCGGGTTTCTCAGGAGGAAGGCCACTTCGTGGCAAGTTGCGCCAAAAGCTTCACGCCACGAGCATCCATCGCATCAAAACAAAACTTTCGCTGCCTCTCGGTAAGGTGTTCGATGGAAATGGCAACCGACGCGGTCAGTGCCCCCGTCATCCGATCAGCCCATTCGACCAGAGTCAAGCCCTCGCCTTCGGCAAACTCATCGTAGCCCAGATCGGCAAGGTCATCGACTTGTGAGAGACGATAGAGATCAAAATGATAGAGAGGGAGGCGTCCATGATGGATATTCAGCAAGGTATAGCTCGGGCTGGTGACCGGTGGCTCAGAAGAGACCCCCAACCCACCAGCCACACCTTGAGCAAAACAGGTTTTCCCGGCACCCAGGTCACCATTCAGGAGCACAACCAGCCCGGCATCGGCAAGACCACCAAGTAGTCGGCCCAAAGCACGAGTGTCTTCCGGCCCTCCGGTTGTCGTTTCCCAACGTTGCAAAGCTATTCGCCCATAGTGCGGATAATGTCGAGACGGGCAACCACTCCAGCTATCCGGCCATCAGCAATAACCGGAACCAGGTGCACCTTGTTGTCCACCATCAGACTGGCCACCATGGCAACAGGGGTATCGCGTGTGCAGGTGACCACATCCTTAGAACAGATTTCGTTGACCTTGCGTGCCGTAACCTTACGCACCTCTTCCATGAACTTTTTCGGGCTTTCCAGATAGATAACCCAGTCGAACAAAGAGATTACGGTGGGAATGTGCAGAGGTTTATCCTGCTCCACAAGATCTGTCTGGGTGACCATACCAACTAGCTCACCATCATCATCCACAACCGGCATAGCATTGACATTGTGCTCGACAAACATTTTCGCCAGTGCTTTGATCTCAGTATCCTGGTGAACGGTGTGTATTTCCGTCGTCATGATATCGCCAGCTGTCAACATTTAACCCTCCATCGATAAAGCCTGCCG
>JAUWTX010000151.1 GCA_030614505.1 Desulfuromonadales bacterium | reverse complement strand
GAATCAACACATAGTCGCCAACATGAACATTATCGATCATCATCAGACTGGCTTCACGCTGTACACCGTCGATTTCACAGACGGCCATTTCGTTTGCGATTGTCTTGACCTGCATCGGTACACCTAGACACATTCGCTTACTCCTTCGTCGCTCGCCACTCGCCGCTTTCTGGCAACGCCCGCAGTCAACCAATCATACCATTCCTGCATTCCCTCACCGCTGTGACAGGACAACTCCATGATCTTGATCTCCGGATTGACCTGCCTGGCAAAAGCCTTGCACTGCTCCAGGTCGAAGCGCAGGTAGGGGAGTAGATCGATTTTGTTAATCAGCATCAGGTCGGCGGCCTGGAACATCTGCGGATATTTGAGGGGCTTGTCCTCGCCTTCGGTCACCGAAAGGACGACTACCTTGTGGTCTTCGCCGAGATCGAAAGAGGCGGGGCAGACGAGGTTGCCGACATTCTCGATCATAAGAATATCTGTGGTGGCAAGATCAAAACCTTCAACGCCGTGACCTATCATATGGGCATCGAGGTGACAGCCGGCTCCGGTGTTGATCTGTTTTACCGCAACGCCGGTGGCGGCAATTCGGTCGGCATCATTGGTCGTCTGCTGGTCTCCCTCAAGGACGGCAAAATCAAATTGGTTCTTAAGATCGGTTAGCGTACGCTCCAGAATCGAGGTTTTCCCCGAACCGGGTGAACTGACGAGGTTCAGGACCAGAAGTCGCTCGGCGGAAAAATGTGTCCGGTTGCTGGTTGCCAGTCGGTTGTTTTTGGCGAGCAGGTCTTCCTCAATGCGAATCGTGCGAGAGCTCTTCTCGTCGTGTTCATGATCGTGCCCATGCTCATGATCGTGATGGTGAGAATGGTTGGGATCGGTACCGCAGCCACAGTCAATGCACATCTCAGTCAATCTCCATTTCAGTAAATTTCATCTCTTGGCCCTCTATGGTTTCCAGTGCCAGACAGCCGCAGAGCGGGCAGATATGAGTCAGAGTTTCCAACTCGGACTCCTCATGACATTCCAGGCAGCGGCCTCGACCGGGGATGTGACGAATCTCAAAGCGAGCACTCTCTGCCATGGTCCCCTTGCTGCAGACATCAAAGGCGAACTCCATAGCATCGGCAACTACTCCGGATAAGGCTCCAATTTCCACGGTGATACTGCGAATTGTTACAGCCTTTTCCCGGTTGGCATGTTCTATCGCAAGTTCAACAATACTTTGTGTCAGGCTGAGTTCGTGCAAAGGTCACTCTCTTGGGTCTGAGGTGGATAAAAGAGCACTGGAGTCTCAGATATGGAAATCACTATAGTTGTAGTTGAGTGTAAAAATCAAGAGTTGAGGCTTGTGGAATGGAGCCTCTGAAGAATTTCGATTCCCGGTCACCGCAGGTAAGCAGAGAGATGCTATACTTACCGAAAAACGACAACGTATTTCTTTGGAGGTCATATGTCTGGAGCAGCGAAAACCGATTGTAAAAACTTGGCAGAGCATCAGCTGCATCTCTGCCAATTGAAAAAGAAAGGCTTGAGGGAAGAAGTGGCGGCACGTACCGATGACCCGGGTTACCTTTGTCATAATTGTAATGCTTCTGCCAACCAAGCTAAGGACCTCTGCAACCCCAGTCCGTTTATCAAACGATAATTCCTGAAGAATCCTTGGAATTCGGGGACACATAACTTATGTGTCCCCGAATTTGTATTCAATATAAGGAGCCCGCCATTGGTTGTTAGGCTCCTTGTGTTTTTGATACAGCTTATTCTGTTAGTGTTCTCATGATCTTAGAGGCGCTTTCGGTAAAGCTGAAAGTGGCAAGGTGATCGTAAGGGGTGGCTGTGCGATTGATAAAGACCAGACTGGCACCCCCTTGGTGTGCCACCAGCGGGAATTGATTGGCAGGCTGTACTTCCAGGGATGAACCGATCATCAATAGCAGGTCACAACTGGCGGCGGCCTGGTAGGCCTGTTCCATCGCTTCAACTGGCATCGACTGGCCGAAAGAAACCGTGTCCGGCTTGATCAGGCCATTACAATCGTTGCAGTGAGGATCAAGATCACCTGCTTCGAGGCGTTTCTGAATCTCGGCGATTGACCATTGCAGGTTGCAGGTCAGGCAGGAGGCAGTCATGTTCGTGCCATGGAGTTCAATGACCTTTTTGTTGCCGGCGGACTGGTGCAGACCATCAATGTTCTGGGTGATAATGTTTAGAAGCTTGCCCTCTTCTTCCAGTTTGGCAAGTGCGTGGTGTGCAGGGTTAGGTTGCGCATTAAGTAATCCTGGAATAAGCTCCCGGCGCATTGACCAGTATTCAATCCGGTTTTTATGGCTGGCCAGAAATTCCTGAAAAGTGACGATGCGATAACGTTCCCACAACCCTCCTTTGCTGCGAAAATCAGACAACCCTGATTCGGTAGAGATCCCTGCCCCGGAAAAGGCAACTACTCTGGAAGAATTTCCTAACAGGGTTCTGGCCTGTTTTATCTGCTGCGTATAAGTATTCACTTTGTCTAATAGCTAACCGGCCGTCTGTTGTAACCCAGGGAAATGTTCGCACAGCCCGGAGAGCTCCTGAACACGCTGCCCCTTTTCAACAGCCTCTTGCAAAAGACCCATCAACTGCATATCGCCATAAAGGGCAGCACCGACAACTTGGCCATCGTGGCAGGCCAGTCCTCGGTAATTGCCGTTGCTCTGAACTTCAAAGAGGCGGGTACTGGCGTCGATTGCCTGAATCTGACCGATGCTGAAGAGCTCAATGTCGAGTACCTTGATGCGGTTGGTCATCGGTAGTCCTGAAAATTCGCCTGAACCGCCAACAGCGTTGGCTCCGGCGATCAGCCCCTGGGCATAGCTTGCCGGCCAGATCCCATAGACACGTCCCTGGTGCTCAGTGACATCTCCGGCCGCAAGGATATGCTCATCCGAAGAGAAGAGCCGGTCGTTGACGATGACTCCTTGCTGAACCTTGAGGCCGCACTGCCGGGCCAGGTGGCTGTTAGGTCGTACGCCGGTGGCGAGAACTACCAGGTCGGCCGGGATTTCTCGCCCATCTTCGAGCAGCACACCACACACAGCTTCATCGCCGGTGAATTCCTTGATCTGGACGCCGCACTCGATCGTCATATTCTGGTCCTGCAGATGCGAGAGAAGTAATGCCGCTGCGGTGGGCGGTAACTGGCGAGGCAACAGCCAGCCAAAGCCTTCCAGAACAGTTACATCGGCTCCTCGACGCTGCATGGCCCAGGCACTTTCCAGGCCGAGCAGACCGCCGCCGATAATGATTGCCCGGCATCCCGGGCGCAAATTGTTGATCAGTTGACGAGCGTGCTCAATGGTACGCAGCACCATAACGCCTTCGCGGTTGGCACCTGGAATTGGTGGGATGAAGGGGTGAGAGCCGTTGGCCAGAATCAGCCTGTCATAATCAAGTTGTCTGCCGTCTCGCAGTGTGACTTTACGAACGTCACGATCAATAGTGTGAGCTTCGCCAGCAAGATATTCAATCTTTTCTGCATCGAACCAGTCTTGGTTCTGAATAAATAAATCCTCTTCAGCGACCTCGCCGGCCAGAAAACGGGTCAGGTTAAGCCGGTAATAGGGCAGGGCCTTTTCCCGGGAGACAAGGGTGATCTCGACTTCAGGGGCCTGCCGCCGTGCTTCTTCTGCGGCAGTCAGGCCGGCGATACCGGCACCGAGGATGACCAATTTGCGAATATCTGCAAATGTAGCGGATGCCTCTGCCACTTCGTATGGATGAAAAAGTGCAGCCGCTGCACCGCAAACAGGACAGAAATCCGGTGGTGCTGAGCCATAGGCGATATGGTCACAAATACTGCATTGCCACGCTTCGGTTGCAGGCTTTTGCGGAGAAGATGTCTTGATCTCCAATATTGAAAAATGACTGATATCTGCTCCACAGACGGGGCAGAACTGTGGTGCTTCATTACCGTTGTGGACATAGCCACAGAGGTCACATTTCCAAGTTTTTGTCATGAGTAAACCCGTAAATTAATGAGCCGGTCAGTTAAGAGTGTCGGTGCCGGGAAAAAGTTATAAAACAGGACAAGATAGCTAAGCAAAAAGTTTGTTTTACAAAGCGCAGGGATTTTTCAAGGGTGAAGGCATCCTGTAAGGGTATGTCGAGGCCCTGAAAAATCGCTGTAACGCAATAGGGTGGACTTTTTGCGATACCATTAATGTTTGCGGAAAGAGGATTCCCATATGGTCGGTTCAACTTCAGCGCTGTACCGGGCAACGAATTCTGCGTGCTCTTCCGGGGTCAGGTGCACACTGCCGGTAATCAGGTCGACTTTCCTGAGATCCCTGGAAACCAGGATGTCGTAAATCCGTTCCGCATCAGTTTTACTGCGCAAACACTGTCCGATCAGGTGGCTGACGCTGTCATCACCAATGTCCATGCGGTATCTCATCGTCTCCTCCTTATAGGCTATTGTTGCGGCGCTTGGAACCATCTAATACTTATTCTAAACTCTTTTGCTCCCTCCGCAACCCTTGGATGGTCTTGATTGCTACAAATGGAACCAATTTTGCACAAAGATGAAAGAATCGTAATGCAAGTTGGTTTTTTGTCAGAATTTCAGGCAAATAGCTGTTTGTTGCCGGTTAATGACGGAATCTGGTTCTCTGGGGGGAACATGAAACAAACGATTGGTAAGTTTGCAACTCAGCCCGTGGTTACGGTTGAGGTCGAGGCAACGGTTCAGGCTGCCTTGCAACTCATGAGTGACAAGTGCATCAGCTGTGTTCTTGTTCTGTCTCACGATGAGCCGATAGGTATCCTCACAGAGCGGGATGTCGTTTTTGCCGCCAACTGGTTGCTCGGGCAGCCTGATCTGCTGATCAAAGAGGTTATGAACAAACCGGTTATGACCGCTTCAGAAGATATGACCGTTGCCCAGGCTTATCAGGTTTTCTGTCAGCACAAAATCCGCCATCTCGTTGTGCTTGATGCACACCTGGATATGGTGGGAATCTTTACCCAGACGGACATGGTACGTTCTCTGCGCGAAAAGGCTTTTGACGGGGTCAACGATATTTCTCCTTTAATGTCTTCGCAGGTTCTGCATGTTGCTCCTGATGTGCCGGCCCGTTATGCATTGTCACTCATGGCGCGACGATCGGTCAGCTGTATCGTGGTGGTGGAAAACAATCAGCCCGTAGGAATGTTTACTGAGCGCGATGTTGTTCGTTATGTAGCCAGGGGTGTTGATCTGTCAGCTGTCTCTGTGGGATCTGTGATGAGTACGTCTATTGTTTCAACGCCTTTGAGGACTGCACCGTACGACACCATTGGTGTCATGCTTAAAAAATCGATAAGGCGTTTGCTGGTGGTTGACGAACGTGGTGAGATGACTGGCATTCTCACGCAGACGGATATCGGCAGGGTTCTTGATCAGCAAGCCCCGGACTTTGTCAATCGTCTGTTGGGGGTGGGTTCACCGTTGGCAGAAGCAACGCAAGGTGCGATATAAGATCCAGACTTGGATCTGTTTGGTACTTACGGATTTAGATCTGATTCACGATAAAATACAAAAAGGGCCTGCATGTCCATGCAAGGCCCTTTTTTTGCGCCGCGGTTAGTTAACCTGGCAGCATTCTAGCGTCTGCTGGTCTGACGCGCCTCTTGCTTGTTGGTGCCATTGATCAGCCCTTTGACAAAGCCGGCCAGGATGATAAGTGTCGGCATCAGTTGCGCAACAACAATCAGTGCGCAGAAG
>JAUWTX010000083.1 GCA_030614505.1 Desulfuromonadales bacterium | reverse complement strand
CCGAAGGAACCATGCTTGCCGGATATGCGGCCCTTGTTTATGCCCTGAATGTTGAGGCACCTCTAAGATCTATGTCTTGTATCTCTAGCGAGCATGTCAGGGGAAGTATGCGGCAAGATGGCAACTGGAATATTTATGATAAACGATACTGGCCAGGGCCGTCACTTGGCGACCATCTCACTTTTGCAATGAAGCATGAGCCCTTAGATCTTCTAATCCTTAAGCGCGTGCTGGAGGCTGCGCCTGAGGAGGAGTTGGCAGAATTTGTTCAATCCATCCCTATGGGGAGTGTAACAAGACGCATCTGGTTCTTCTATGAAACTTTAACTGGGAGGCGACTAAATATCCCTGATGCAAAACAGGGCTCAGCAGTTGATGCGCTCGACCCAAAAAAACACTTTACAGGGAATGCGATTCTTTCAAGGCGTCATCGAGTACGAAACAATCTTTTGGGGGATGGCTTCTTTTGCCCGATTATTCGAAGAACCGAGAAGCTTGAGGAATATCTAGCTATGAAGCTTGATGAAAAGGCGGACCAAATTACCGGTCGCGCAGGAAAACACCTGCTTACGCGTGCAGCAAGTTTTATGTTACTCGCGGATAGTCGAGCCAGCTTTGAAATCGAAGGAGAAAGACCTCCTCGCAACAGGCTAGAACGATGGGGGAAGGCGGTCTTGCAGGCAGGAAAAAAAACTTTGCAATTGGCGGAGGTTGTCAGGCTTCACGGTGTATTGATTGAAGACAGGCGCTTTGTGCAAATAGGCTTAAGGTCTGATGGCATATTTCTTGGCGAACGTGATCACAACGAAGACCCTCTGCCTGAATTTATCGGGGCCCGTCCAGATGATCTCGAAGCATTGTTGGAGGGTTTATTTTGCGCTAATAGTCGAATGCGGGAAAGTGGGATTGATGCCGTTTTGCAAGCAGCGGCAACGGCTTTCGGTTTTGTTTATATTCATCCATTACAGGATGGCAATGGCCGCGTGCACCGCTGCCTGATTCACCATGTTTTGGCGGAACGCAAGTTTACGCCATCAGGCATGGTGTTCCCAGTATCTTCAGTCATGCTGGATCAAATAGAGGACTACCAAGATGTTTTACAGTCACACTCTGGTCCGCTAATGGGTTTTGTCGAATGGAGATCTACGGTTAATGGAAATATTGAGGTGAAAAACGAAACTGTTGACCTATATCGTTATTACGATTGTACCGCTGTGGCCGAATTTCTATATGCCTGCGTTCAGCGGACAGTTGAAGAAGACCTCCCTCGCGAGATAGTCTATCTTCAGCGATATGATAAAGCTATACGGCGGATCATGAATTCTGTTGAAATGCCAGACAGACTGGCAGGAGACTTTATTATGTTTGTGCGCCAGAACGAAGGTTCTCTTCCGAAAAGACGTAGAAAAAGGGAGTTTGAGGCATTAACCGATTCAGAGCTCTCGGATCTAGAAACAATCGTTCAGGATGCTTTTCATGATAGCTAGCAGGATTTCTTGCCAAAGAAAAAGCCCCCAAACTCCAAAGAGAATGGGGGCTTTCTGACACTTACACCCTAAAAATCAACAGATGAATTAAACCCCTGGCTAACAAAGAGGATGGGCTATTTCTACAGATCGTATGCTTTCATCTTCTCCCAGAGGTTTTTCCTGCTGATCCCCAGCATCACAGCTGCTTCGGTTTTATTGTCCCCGGTTTTATCAAGAGCTCTTCGGATGCACAGCTTCTCGGCATTTGCAACCGCATCTGCGAGGCGCTCTGTTATTAAAGAGGGCGCAGTCCTTCCACCGTGGGTTTCAACAGGCAGGTCCCAAAGCTGAATTTTGTGAGAGGGTGCCAGAACTGACGCTCTTTCCAGGATGTTCCTCAGCTCCCTTACATTTCCCGGGTAAGGATATTGCTCCAGAGCCAGGCGAGCTTCCTTGGAGAGATCGAATGTCATGCCGCGCTCACGCCCGAACCCCTCCAGGAAAAAATCTGTCAGCTGCGAGGTGTCTCCGTCCCTTTCCCTGAGCGGTGGGATTTTAATAGGGATGACCTGAAGGCGATAGAGAAGGTCCGATCGGAAACTTCCCTTCTCGACTTCGATGGACAAGTTTTTTGCTGTTGCGCAGAGGATTCTGACATTGACTGGAATGGGAGCTCTGCCGCCGACACGTTCGATCTCCTTTTCCTGGAGAACCCGTAGCAGCTTGACTTGCAGTTCGAGTGGCATGTCGCCGATTTCGTCAAGCAGGATAGTACCCTGGTCTGCCAGTTCAAATTTACCAACTAGAGTTTTATCGGCCCCGGTAAAGGCCCCTTTTTCGTGGCCGAACAGTTCCGACTCCATCAACCCGGCTGGAATGGCCGCGCAATTGATCCGGATATAGGGTTTGTCTGCACGGCGGCTTTCGTAGTGGATGGCCGCCGCAATCAGTTCTTTGCCAGTGCCGCTTTCGCCACGGATCAGCACTGAAGCGTCAGTTGTGGCGACCCGACTTACCATGTCTAGCACTCCCTGCATTTGGGAGCTGGAACCAATTATGGGTTGGCGATGGCCGCAGCAGTGCTCCAGTGACACGCAACGTGCCTTGACAGCTTGCATCTCAAGAGTCCGCTTGATACGGAAGCTGAGATCCTCCAGGTCAAAAGGTTTGAGGATATAGTCTGCGGCACCTTTTTTTAAACAGCGTACCGCATCGTCGGTGCTGCCGTGGGCCGTCATCATGACTACTTCGGTTTGGGGGGAAAGTTTCTTGACCAGAGTGAGTAGAGTCTCGCCATCCATCCCCGGCATGCGGATGTCGGAGAGCATGAGGTCATAATGCTTGTCTCTAATGCGTTCAAGGGCATTGGATCCGTCAGCGGCTTCATCAGCCGCCCACCCTTGGCTACGGAGGTGATCGACTACTGTTATGCGCAGAATCTCTTCGTCTTCGACAACCAGAATGTGTGCTGTCATGATATCTCTCCGGATATTGTGGATTCATTGTCAAGGGGAATGGTGACAATGAAGCTTGCCCCGCCCTCCGCTTTGTTGTTTGCCGTCAGTTCGCCGCCCATCCCTTCAACCAGGGAATAAGAAACGGAAAGCCCAAGGCCCGTTCCTTCCCCCACATCCTTGGTCGTAAAAAAAGGTTCGAAGATTTTGTTCAGGTTTTGCGGAGCGATGCCGGGACCTGTGTCCTCGACCTCAATAACCAGAGATTCACCACCCACGCGACTGGTCACGGTCAAGGTGCCTCTATTATTCATAGCTTGCACGGCGTTCCCGGCCAGGTTGACAATCACTTGCCTCAGGGCCTCCATGCCGACCAGGACTGGTTGCTGCACGCCCAGATATGTATCGATCAGGATGTCGTTTCGCCCAATACAGGTGAGTTCCAGACATTCACGGATCATTTGGTCAACATTGCCGAGTTGCAGTACCAGGGGTTCTTTCCTGCCGATCTTGAGCAGTTGCTGTACGGTGTTTTTGATCCGATCCACGCCCTGGCTGAGCAATTCCAGGTAGCGAGAGACGGTTTCAGGATTGTCTGGGTGTTTGCGCAGGGTCTGGATACAGTTCTGCATGCCGCCAAGGGGGTTGTTGATTTCATGGGAGACGCCGGCGACAAGGCGGCCGAGCGCCGCCAGTTTTTCACTCTGGAAAACCTGCTCGCGGCTTGCATCTAGCTCCTGCTGGGAGCGGTCAAGCCGTTGACAGAGCTTACGATAATGTTGAGCGAGAGTACCAATCTCATCAGATATTATTGCTGGGACAGGACTGTTCAGATTGCGGTTTTTAGGGTATTGGTCCATTTCTTCGGCAAGCCACTTCAGGCGTTTGACAACCAGTCGGTCAAACATCACGAAGATCATCAGGGCGACAATCGCGATAGTTGCCACCCCGATATTTAGCAACATGCGATTGTTGGTCTTGATCTCGGCAAAAGCCCAGTCCATCGGAATGGTCACGTTCATACCACCACGAATATCACCTACGGCGTAACCCTGATCATCATGGCATCCTAGGCAGCGCTCTCCAACGCTTAATGGGGCCATGTAGCGCAGGCGGTGTTTGCCGTCGATCTCTTCAATCTCCACGACCTCGGCAACTCCTTTGTCGAACTTCTCCAGACTACGTCGCTCGAAATCATCGGGAGCATTGTCAGGATTGACGAGTTTGAGGCTGGTCACACTGAAATGCCCGATTCCTTCTTTGGCGGCATAGGATGACAGTTCTCGGGTCACCATAGCCGGGTTACGTTTAACCAGCCAGTTGCCCTCCTTATCCTGGATTGATCCCTCTGCCAGGAAAGGACTTTCTTCTACTCCGGGAGTTTTGACCAGAAACAGGCCGTTGTGGTCAGCGACCCATTGCCGGGTAATGCGGATCTGGTGAAACAGCATCTTGGCCTGACGGGTTGCCATCTCAACAACCAGCTCTTCCTGGTAGCTGGAAGCGCGGTAGAAGGTGACACCGAAGGAGCAGCAGATTACCAGGCCGATGAAAATGATAAATTTTATTTTAAGCTGCATGGCTACATAGGCTCCTGAATTTTGAGCGCTGGCGATAGATATCACTCATAAATGTTTGTAACGATCGCTACCAAATGGTAGCACAGGCGCTTGATAAATTGCTACCATGCGGTAACACAGACAAAGCTTGCTCGTTTTAAGTATTTGATTCTAGGAGATTTTTTTTGTGGCACACCGCTTGCTTTAAGGTAAACTAATTAGGCACAGGCAATTATTTTTGCTTAAGTAAAGGGTTCAAGTGTATACACGGTCATTTATCAGTCATCGATAGGTCGTTCATTTGTCCTGTCACAACCTGTGAAAGGGGGAAATCGCAAGCTGGGTATCATCTGAAGGAAGAAAGAAATGAAACCACAACGATCAAAAGGCTGCTTATGGAAAACAATAACGTCATGAAATATGTGGCAATCTTCTCTGTTGTGACAGTGATCGGGCTGTTCGCCTATCTGGTGAATGAATCCAGGATGTTGTCCTATCTTTCGACCGATCCGAAAGTCTGCATCAACTGTCACGCCATGAACACGCATTATGCAACCTGGCAGCACAGTTCCCACCGGGAACAGGCAACCTGTGCCGACTGCCATTTACCGAGAGATTCATTCCTCAACAAAATGATCGCGAAGTCAAGGGACGGCTACAATCATTCTATAGCCATGACGCTTGGCTCTTACGGCAGTAATTTGCGAATTACCGACAATGCAGCTGAAAGAATCCAGGCTAACTGTGTCTACTGTCACGAGGAAGCGGTTTCGCAGATAATGGCAAACGCCGAACTTTACCGTACCGCTGGAGGGGACATGGTTGACCGTCCATGCTGGGACTGTCACAGAGATGTGCCCCACGGCACCACCAGAAATTTGGCAGCAACTCAAAACAACCTTGGTGTTAAGGAACTTTAGCAGACTCGATCAGGAGACGTTCATTATGAAAAAATCGACAGTGATAACCATCATTTCAGTTCTTATCATGGTTCCCCTGTTCTTACTGGTCGTTTCGATCAAAGAGAACAAAGCCGATCAGCAAGCGATCAATGCTGTGCCCGAGATCAAAAAATTCGAATCAAAAAGTGCTGAATGGGGAAAATACTATCCCCGTCAGTATGATTCCTACATGAAAACCAAGAAGAGTGACAAAATTACTGATGTCCTGAAAGACGAGCCCGCTCTGGTTGTCATGTGGGCCGGCTACGGTTTTGCCAAGGATTACAATGCGCCACGTGGCCATTTCTACATTCTGGAGGATAACATTAACACCCTGCGTACCGGCGGCCCGGTCGATTCGAAAACCGGACCCATGCCAACGGCTTGCTGGACCTGCAAATCACCGGATGTGCCGAGGTTGATCGATCAGATGGGTGAGAATGATTTTTTCACCGGCAAGTGGGCCCGGCATGGCAGCGAGATCGTTAATCCTGTCGGTTGCGCTGATTGCCATGACAACAAGACCATGAAACTTACCGTAACCCGCGATTACCTGAAACGTGGTCTGGACGCCGAAGGCAGCAAGCCGTTTGCCGAGGCCAGCCATCAGGATATGCGAACTCTGGTTTGCGTACAGTGTCATTCCGAGTATTACTTCAAGGCGACCAAGTGGACCGACCCGAGTGGAAAAGAGCAGACCGCCAAAGTTGTTACCTTCCCTTGGGACAACGGCTTGGCCGCAGAAGATATTGAGAAGTACTACGATGAACGGGGCTTCGTCGACTGGAAGCACAAGTTGAGCAAGACCCCGATGCTGAAGGCCCAGCATCCAGGCTACGAGACCTTTATGACAGGTGTACATGGCAAAAACGGCCTGGCTTGTGCTGATTGCCATATGCCTTACGTCCGTGAAGGTGGCGTCAAGTACTCAAATCACAAGGTTGGCAGCCCTCTTGAAGACATTGCGAATACCTGCCTGAACTGCCATGGTGGAACCGAGCAGGAGTTTAAGGACAATATTGCCAGAAAGCTGGAGCGGAAGACTGAACTCTCACGCTTGGCTATGGACGTGCTCGCCAAGGCCCATCTCGAAGCAGCCAAGGCTTGGGAACTCGGTGCCAGCGAAGATGAGATGAAACCAGCCTTGCTGGATATCCGTCATGGGCAATGGCGCTGGGATTACTCAATTGCTGCGCATGGTTCTTTCTTCCATGCTCCGGAGGAGACCTTGCGTGTTCTCGGCAGTGCCATCAACAAGGGTCAGGATGCACGCCTTAAGTTGCGTATCATTCTTGCCAAGCACGATGCTGTCGATTATGAAGCTCCCGATTTTTCGACCAAGGAAAAGGCCCAGGTAGTGACCGGCCTGCCATACGGCAAGTTGGTGGATGAGAAAAAGGCCTTCTTGGGAGGGTTGAGAGAAGAATGGATCAAGGAAGCCACTGAAAAGGGACTCTACGATCCGAAGACACGAGAGGGGATGGAGTTCAAAGCCTCCTACAATTAATCTTGCACTGAGAACCGTGTGAGTATTATGTGCACGAAACGGCCCCATCTGCCTCTGGCAGGTGGGGCCGGTCTGTTTGTGTGCCGTGCCTTGCGCACAGTGTCTAAGGATGCGCCTGGCGCACAGTACCGTAAAGATGAAGAATAATCCCCTTTCCACTGTTCAATATCCTACAAACGGCAAGTCCTGATCTAAGAGTATTCCCGCCTCGCAACGTATCAATTCTGTAATTTAAGGGTGTTAGCGCGTTTTGCAAGCCTTGGCATGAAAGTTGATCTAGTAAGTCGTCACGATGTTCTTATCCCCTTACTGAAACCAACAACACATTAGAGGCAAGCCTATGATTAAACGCCCGAAGATTTATGTGCCAATCAGTCTGTTCTTTGTTGCCATCCTGGCCGCCGCCTGGCTGTTTTATCCCTCGGGGATCAACCCGGCCAATGCCGCCTTAGCTGAATACCAGCTCGAGAAGCTGTCCTGTGGCTCCTGTGTAAGCAATATAGAGAACGCATTGGCCGGCCTCGATGGCATTGGTTCCGTTGAGGTCAACCTGACCAGCAACCGTGGCCGCGTAACCTATGATCCGAGCGAAATTGACAGCCGGACGATCGCGGAAACGATTACCGGAGCAGGTT
>JAUWTX010000076.1 GCA_030614505.1 Desulfuromonadales bacterium | reverse complement strand
CCAATGATCTCAAGCATGGACGAAACACGCGCCTGCCTTGAGGTGGTCGATGAGGCGCGACAGAATCTCAAAAGAGAAGGTATAGATTTCTCCGACAACATTCCCATCGGCGTCATGGTAGAGGTCCCGGCAGCAGTCCGTCTGGTTCCGCAGCTGGCCAACGAAGTTGATTTCTTTGCCCTTGGCACCAACGACCTGGTTCAATACATGCTGGCAGCCGACCGCAACAATCCCCTTGTCAGCAAGTATTACGACCCCCTTCATCCTGCTGTCTTGGAGGTTCTTTACGAAGTGACTGCTGCTGCAACATCAATGGGAAAAGGTGTCAGCCTCTGTGGTGAAATGGCCACAGACCCACTAACCCTGCTGTTGCTGATCGGCATGGGATTACGCGAATTCTCTATGCCTGCGCCTTTCATTCCTCACACCAAGGCGTTTCTCAAGGGAGTCTCGATTGAGATGGCATGTCGACACTATACCGAGATTCACAGGATGGACAGCAGCATTCAGATTCGGGAATATCTTGGTGAGGTGTTGGCTGAGGTTGAGTTGGGGTATTGAAAACAAAGTTGTGAGCTGTAGGCCTGTAGAGCCTTAAAACCTTAAAGCAAAAAAGGGCGACAGATCTAGAATCTGTCGCCCCCTCGCATCAAAATTCACACCCACTATTTCAAAGCCTGAATCTTCCCCAAGCTCTCTTGCAGAACCACCATCTTCTCCTCGGCACTCTGCAACTTGCCACGGTCCTTTTCAAGCACATGTGCCGGCGCGTTAGCGACAAATTTTTCGTTGGAGAGCTTTTTGGTAAAGAGATCAACATCCTTCTGGACTTTGGCAATCTCTTTTTGCAGACGCTTCTCCTCTTCAGCAACATTCACCAATCCCGCCAGTGGCAAAGAGATCTCCACATCACCGGCAACCTGAGTGGCCGCCTGTTCCGGGCGATCGACACCCTGGCCGATTGTCAGATCATCGACCTTTCCTAAAACCCGAATGGCTGCCGCTCCTTCTTCAAGGATGCCTTGAGCCTCATCAGATTTGCAGTCCAGCAGCGCTGTAATCTGCTTACCGGGCGGCACATCCATTTCGCCGCGGATATTTCGAATCGCACGGATGACCTCCATGACCACTTCCATCCGTTCAGCACCGACAGCATCAATCGGCAACCCGGAGCCATCAGGATAATCGGCCTGCATGATCGATGCACAGGGACGCTCTCCGGGCAAGACCTGCCAGATTTCCTCGGTAATAAACGGCATGATCGGGTGCAACAGACGCAGCAACTGTTCCAGCACCGTAAAGAGGACACTTTGCACACGCAGCTTGGCCTGGGAATCTTCACCATAAAGATCACCCTTGGCCATCTCGATATACCAGTCACAGAAGTTGTGCCAGGTAAACGCATAGAGCGTGCTGGCAGCTTCATTGAACTTATAGTCTTTGAGGGACTGATTTGTCTGACGGATAGTTTCTTCAAGCCGCGTCAGAATCCAGCGATCAGCATCAGAGAGATCAACAGCACCCAGGTCGATTCCGGACGGGTCGAATTCTTCGAGGTTCATCAGTGTGAAACGACTGGCATTCCATAACTTGTTGCAGAAATTGCGATAACCGGCGATCCGCTCCGGAGAGAGCTTGATGTCACGCCCCATAGCAGCGAACGAAGTCAGAGTAAAACGAAAGGCATCGGCACCGTATTCATCGATCACATGCAGCGGGTCGATGACGTTGCCCTTACTCTTGCTCATCTTCTGGCCCTGGGCATCACGTACCAGAGCATGGATATAGACCTCCTTGAAAGGCACTTCCTCCATGCACTTCAGCCCCATCATCATCATACGAGCCACCCAGAAGAAAAGGATGTCGAACCCGGTTACCAGACAGGACGTCGGATAGAACTTAGCAAGGGTCTCGGTCTGATCAGGCCAACCCATGGTCGAGAATGGCCAGAGCGCCGAGGAGAACCAGGTATCAAGGACATCCGTCTCCTGGTAAATGTCGGTGCTGCCGCAGTGGCCACAGACCGTCGCATCTTCACGGCTGACGGTCAACTCTTCACAAGCGTCACAGTACCAGACAGGGATACGGTGTCCCCACCATATCTGCCGACTGATGCACCAGTCATGAAGATTGAACATCCACTCAAAGTAGGTCTTCTCCCACTGCTGGGGGACAATACGGGTGTCACCATTCTGAACGGCCTTGATAGCCTCTTCAGCCAGGGGACCGACTTTGACATACCATTGCAGCGACAGATAGGGCTCAATCACAGGTTTACAGCGATAGCACTCGCCAACAGCGTTGGCGTAATCATCAATTTTATCGAGCAGGTCCTGGTTTTCCAGGTCGGCTACCACATTGGCGCGCGCCTCATAGCGATCCTGTCCCTGGTACGGACCTCCATTCTCATTGACAATACCCGATTCATCGAAAATGTTGATCCGCTCCAGGTCGTGCCGTTTGCCGAGTTCAAAGTCGTTGAAATCGTGGGCCGGAGTAATCTTCACTGCACCGCTGCCGAATTCCTTATCGACATAATCATCTGCAACAATCGGGATCTCGCGATTAACCAACGGCAGGAGGGCCTTCTTACCGATCAGGTCCTGATAGCGCTCATCTTCCGGGTGTACAGCAACAGCAGTATCACCAAGCATAGTCTCAGGTCGGGTGGTCGCCACTACCATATAGCGATCTGTACCAATGACCGGGTAACGCAGGTGCCAGAGATGCCCTTTCTTGTCCTCATGCTCAACCTCAAGGTCAGAGAGCGCAGTATGACAGCGTGGACACCAGTTAATCAGACGATTGGCCCGATAAATCAGCCCATCATCATAAAGACGAACAAAAACTTCCCGAACAGCCCTGGAAAGCCCTTCGTCCATAGTGAAGCGTTCGCGCTGCCAGTCACAGGAGGCCCCAAGACGCTTCAACTGCTCGATAATCTTTCCACCTGACTCTTCACGCCACGTCCAGACACGCTTGACAAACTCTTCCCGGCCGATGGCATGACGATCGAGACCTTCTGAGGCCAATTGCTTCTCTACGACATTCTGGGTGGCGATCCCAGCATGATCGGTCCCTGGCATCCAGAGAACTTCGCAGCCACACATGCGCTTCCAGCGAGCCAAAATATCCTGTACCGTATTGTTAAGAGCATGCCCCATGTGCAAGACACCGGTAACGTTCGGCGGAGGTATTACGATCGAGTAGTGTGGTTTCGCAGATTTTTCATCGGCACAGAAATGGCCACCCTCTTCCCATACGCGGTACCATTTTTGCTCAACATCATGCGGTTCGTAGCCTTTATTCAACTTCTGTTCCATCGGTGTCGCATCCTTCTCGCGTGGTGTTTCCAAAGTTTTATTAACAAAAGGAAATGGGGATCTTAACAATCCCCATTTCACACATCAATCTATTGACTGCCCTCGGTCGTCAGATCACAGCATCCTTGATTTTTCTGATTTCTGCACGTATCAGGTTCTCAGCCAGATCAGGAACGACCTCCCAGGCAACCCGCTCAAGAATTGTTCCGGCAAGCTTTTCCACAACTTTCGTAACAACCCTTTCGATAATCTGCTCGACATCTTCCTCACTTAAGGCAGAAGCTTTTTCTTCAACATCAACCATGGCGGCGACCATTTCAGCGGGCCCAGGTTCATCAACAGCTACCGAGGGCTCATCTGCAAGAACGGGCTCTGCGGCTGGTTCTTCGAAAGCCGGTGTCTCTTCGACAAAAGCCGGTGTCTCTTCGACAAAAGTTGGTGTCTCTTCGACAGATACGGATTCGACAGGGAGCTCAAAAGCCGGCGCAACCTCATCGGAGGGGACCTCTACAAGCGGTTCAGCAAAGATGTCCGCGTCGCCAGTTTCGTCACGAGACCAGGCAGCGAGTGTTTGTTCCGGGGCGATTGGTTCGAGGTCTTCTGCACCAAGGATATCATCATCGCCAAGGGGCATAATCTCTTCGTCACCCATATCAAAAGTATCGAAAACAGTTTCCGCGACTGGGGTCTCTTCAATCGCAGCGGGAATACTTGCTTCCGACTCAACAATTTCCGGTATGGGTTCTTCAGTAACAGCGGCAAAAGCCTCTTCAGCGACGGGTTCTTCTACTTCTACTTCTACTTCTGGCTCTACGACAACTTCACTCCAGTCATCTGCAACAGAAACCGGCTCCGGCTCTACCGCAGGAGTCTCGTCTTCAAAAGAGATGTCGCCAAAAGGATCTTCAGATGCCGCTGCCATTTCTGGTTCAACACTAACAGATTCAGGCAAAACATCCTGGGCAGATTCAGGCAAAACATCTTGGGCAGATTCAGGGACAACTTCCTGGGGCTCATCGAAAGCAGCAACGGGTGCTTCTTCAATAACAGCTTCCACAGCAATGTCCGGATCAACATCAACAACTGTTTCCGACGCGGCAACAGGAGCCGGAGTTTCAACCGCCGGGGCTTCGAAAGCCACCGGTGCTGCGCTGAGCAGTTCGGCGACCTTGTCAATCAGGCTCTGGGATTCAAAAGGCTTTTCAATCCATGCATCAGCTTTACAACTTCGGGCCTTATCCTCATCAAAGGGTTCGAATGAACCGGCCAACAACAATACAGGAACCTGTTGAAGGGCAGGATCCTGCTTGATGGCACTGGTCAATTCATAGCCATTTTTGCCTGGCATGTAGACATCTGCCATGATCAGATCAGGCTTGATTTCCTGAGCCTTGGTAAAGGCAGAATCACCATTATCTGTAATGGTCAATTCATAGTCCTCATGCGCAAAGGTAATCTGAATAACCTTTTGGATCGTTATACTGTCGTCGGCCAACAACAGTTTCTTGCTCATGCAAACCTCCTTGACTCCCACAAGACCGACACCATTCATCCGAAATACAACATCTGACAGGTCGGCATCAACTACTATTTTCTTCGCTTGCCAGAACTGGCAAATAGCCGTAAAGGCGCTAAAAAACTATCATATTGCCTTCTCGGGTGTCAAGCACCCCGGCAGATATCTCTGCTTTTATCAACGCCTTCCTAAAGAGCCTTCCATGGTTGAGGGAAAAAAATCTTCTGATACAGGTTCATGGCATAACGATCCGTCATCCCGGCCAGAAAATCGGCAGTAACAATTTCGATGTTATCATCACATTCACAATGGCCACCATAGCTAATCATCTCCTGTGGCCTTGCAACGAAATATGCAAACAGCTCCCTGAGCACTCGACTTGCCTTGCGAAATTCGTCTTCGACCGCTGCTGCCTGATAAACATTGGCATACAACCAATCACGGAGTTCAGACACTTGCTCTGCAACAGGTGCGGAAAGTTGTACCGCCTCGTATTCTTCAGCCATAGTTGTCTCAATCAGGTCAATAATCATGGTATTCAGACGCTGTGAATAGTTATCACCAAGAGCGATACGCAAGGATGACGGCACATCATCGTTGCGTATCAATCCCCCCCGGACAGCATCATCCAGATCGTGATTAACATAAGCAATCACATCAGAGAGGCGTACAAGCTGGCCTTCGAGCGTTGCAGGGAGATTCTCTCGACTCTGCCCCTGCAATGCACCTCGTCCCTTTGAATGCCGCAGGATGCCATCACGTACTTCCCAGGAAAGATTGAGACCGGCACCCTTCTTTTCAAGCAGCTCGACAACTCTCAAGCTCTGGTTCACATGATGAAACCCACCTGGTAGCAATTCGGCGAGGACGCGCTCACCTGCATGTCCGAAGGGTGTATGGCCGAGATCATGACCTAGGGCAATCGCTTCAGTGAGGTCTTCATTAAGTCGCAAAGCACGAGCCATGGTCCTGGCAACCTGACTGACTTCAAGAGTATGGGTAAGTCGAGTCCGGTAATGGTCGCCCTCAGGCGCCAGAAACACCTGGGTCTTGTATTTCAGGCGCCGAAACGCCTTGCTATGAAGAATACGGTCACGATCAACCTGAAAAATCGTGCGAACCGGACAGGCTTCTTCAGCAACCAGCCTGCCTTTTGAAGCCAGACTGTGACAAGCAAATTCACAGAGGATATTGGTTTCGGCAGACTCAATCACCTGTCTTATAAGCATGCATCGCCTCGTGTAAACAAGAAATTAAAAAGGCAAAGGCTGTAGCCTTTTAAACTTACAACACTATAGACCGTCAGTATCTTAGCGTACCTGAAAGTCCACGGTCTGTAAAACATTGCCATCAGCATCCTGAACCTCAACGCGCCACTCTCCCAGCCAATCCTCCAGAAACCGTTTTGCTGACCAGGTCCTCCAGGCTGGTGAATTCACTGGCAACTCCACACGAGACATCAGCTGATCGCCTCGGTACCAGACGTGGTACACCATTGCCGGTTCGTTGGCACCAACGATTCGAGTGAAGCAATAAAGCTTTCCGTTCTGTCTCGGGAAAACCTCAACGCTATCAACCGGCTCGCGGTCGACAACAGCAGTAGTGATAACAGCGTCAGTCACCTCGAGAGCCAAAACAGGGCTTGCAGACAAAACCATCAAGGTGATACTCATCAGCAGAAGATAACGAGACATGTAATTTTCTCCTTTTATCAAAATGTTGGATAAGTTAAATTGTGTTCACTTGAAAAACACAAACAGTTATCTGTTATCTGATCACAGATAACAACCTATTGCCGGGAAACAGAATAAATCATGAAGAACATTTTAATAGCTGACAACCGCCCCGATCTATTGGCAACCCTGGAACCAATACTCAAGCACTGGGGCTACCGCGTTCTGTCTACCTGTAAAGCCGACCAAGTCATGACTTTTCTTAAGGAAAGCACACCCTGCCTGTTGATTATTGGCGAGGAACTCTTTGCTGACCAGAACCTGCGACTTGATCCAGAAACGACACAAAGGATCAAAACGGGAGACTTACCCGTTATCGCCCTTAAGCAGGACGGCGCGGAAACTGCCGAGCTACCTCCCGGCGAGACACTTGAGGTCCCTGTCGAACTTTTTGAACTTTTCTCCTTTATTCAGAGCCAGGTAGAAAAACATCCACGGCAAAACCTTCGGCTTCGTTTGAGACTTCCAGGAATGTACAGTGTCGAGGATGAAGAATTTATCCTTGCAGAGGTCCTCAGTCTCAGCATGCGCGGTCTTTTCTTTAAAGCACCGTCAAGAAGCAAAAAAGGCGATCGTGTTACCGTGGTGTTCCCATTGCTTGGTCAATGCAAGGAGATTGAAGTTAAATCAACTATTCTTTACACGGTCGAGCCGGAATCCGGCAATAATTTCTTCCAGGGGTTCGGCGTCGGCTTCGACGATATTCCCGAAAACCAGAAGGAACAGCTTCATCAGTTTATCAAGGACCATTTCCTCAGAGAGGTCTCAGCCAACCGCAATGGTGTCGGCAATTTTGCCGAAGAACAACTCAAAGGCTGATCCAACTGGCAAACCTAGAAACAGGCCTCCAGCACATCAATAAAACTTTCACCTGATTCCACCTCTGGAACCCGGAAATATGCCGCCAGTGTTGCCCCGACATCAGCGAATGACTGTCGATCACCCAGCTTTACCCCCCTCTGCATCGATTTCGACCAGATCAACACCGGCACATACTCGCGAGTATGGTCCGTGCCCGGGGTTGTCGGGTCACAGCCATGATCCGCACTGATTACCAGAAGATCTTCTGGCTGCATTTTCTCGTATAATTCCGGTAGCCAGGCATCGAACTCTTCCAGAGATCGACCGAAACCGGCAACATCGTTACGATGCCCGTAAACCATATCGAAATCAATCAGGTTGACCATCAACAAACCCTTGTCCAGGGTGGTCAATGCTGCCAGGGTCTTACTCATACCATCAACGTTGTCTACCGTTGTCGTGCTGTATGAAATACCCCGTCCGGAAAAAAGGTCGTAAATCTTGCCCACAGCCGAAACCGTGTAGCCCTGTGCAGTCAAACATTCAAGCAGAGTGGCTGGTGGTGGT
>JAUWTX010000011.1 GCA_030614505.1 Desulfuromonadales bacterium | reverse complement strand
TCTGTAGTGCCGCCACCTATATCGATAAGGGCAACGCCCAGGTCCTTTTCATCCGGGGTCAATACGGCCTCCGCAGAAGCCAGTTGCTCAAGGACGATGTCCCCGACATCGACACCGGCCTTGTTGCAGCTCTTGATGATATTCTGTGCACTGGCCACGGCACCGGTGACAATATGCACCCGGGCCTCCAGACGTACACCACTCATGCCCAGAGGCTCTTTGATGCCATCCTGGTCATCGATAATGAATTCCTGAGGCAGGATATGAATCACCTCTCGATCCATCGGAATCGCCAATGCCTTGGCAGCATCGATGACACGGCGCACATCTTCGTTGGTGACCTCACGGTTCTTGATAGCGATCACCCCCTGGGAGTTAATCCCCTTGATGTGACCACCGGCAATCCCGGCAAACACCGACTTAATTTCACAACCGGCCATCAACTCCGCTTCCTGTAGTGCCTTGCGAATTGCGGTTACTGTGCTTTCAATGTTGATGACCACACCCTTGCGCATACCGCGCGACGGGCTGGTGCCAATACCAACGACATCCAGACCTTCCTCAGTTATCGCCCCGACAATGGCACAAATCTTTGTCGTGCCAATATCAAGTCCAACAACCAGATTCTCCCGTTTACCGTTCATAATTCTCCCCTTCTCCGCTGTAATTCTAACCTCTGCTGACCTTACGTTTCACATCCAGTTTCACGATTACGCGGTCAGTCACGTTTAAATCGATATACTTGAGAGCCAGCAAACGCGGCTCCAGATCATCATAAATTGCCTCCAGGCGGTTCAATTTGGCGTTAAAACCCTGCTTACCCATAAGGACCGGCACGCCGCCAATCCTGGTATGCAGGATCAACCCTTCATGCTGGTCGTAATGGATCTCCGAAACATCTTCAAGATTGAATAGTGTTCGATCATTCAATTCATCCATAAGTTGCAGAGCCAGATTTAATGAATCCTGAGTCTGGTCCGGATTGTCTAGCAGGTACTGGCGATCAATCCCTGTAATCACCGGATAATTGAGCTGATCACCCGTCTCAAGCATCTTGAAAACCTCTCCGGCCTTATCAACGTAGTAGAGATAACCGAGATCAATCACGGCCCTGACTTCACGTTCCACCACCCGGATCACCACCTTGTCCGGGAAGGAGCGTTCCACATCGGCTCTGGCTATCCATGGATTCTCCTCTATCTTGCGACCGATCATATGCAGCTTGAGATCGAAAAGGCTGTCACCTGTCTCGATATCGGAGGCCTCCATGATATCGCCTTCACTGACTCTCATCCGGTTCTCCACGCGGACCTGCTGCACTCCGAAATAACCAGATTCCAGAAGCATCTGGGCTGTAAGCAAGGCGCCACTCGCCAGGAGAAAACCACTTCCGGACGCAATGCTGATGCGCAGCAGACGATGAAAGAGTTTTTTCCAATCGCGCGGCTGCTTTTCCTGCTTGCGCCGGTTAGTTTTGGCCTTCTTCTGTTTTTTAGACTTCAGGTCGTGCATCGTTTCATCCCGCTGTGAGGAGCTTGTCGAACTCCACGACTACTTGTTCAATGCTGCATCCTCAAGGATCTGCATCACTAGCTCATTAAAGGAAATACCTGCCTCAGCAGCAGCCTTGGGCAAGAGGCTGGTTTCTGTCATACCCGGGATTGTATTGACCTCGAGACAGAAGAACTCTCGTTCTCGCACCATAAAATCAACTCGGGCAACACCCCGACAGGACAACGCCTGGCAAGCAGCCACAGAGGTTTCCTGGAGACGGTTGTAAATAATTGCCTCCAGCGGTGCCGGTAGCAGATACTCGGTTTGTCCAGGCGTATATTTCGATTCGTAATCATAAAAACCACTTTTGGGTACAATCTGGATGATCGGCAACGGCTCACCATTCAGCACACTCACCGTGACTTCAGCTCCCTGGATAAAATCCTCGATCAGGACCAGATCGTCGTGCTGCAAGGCTTCGGCAAGACCTGCTTCAAGCTGTGCTCTGTCATGGACGATGCTGATACCGATTGTGGAGCCCTCCCGGGCCGGCTTGACCACCAACGGAAAATGCCGGCAGCGGTCTAGTAACGCAGGCTGGTCATCCCCGGCACGAAAGATGACAAATCCAGGAGTCGATATTTCGTGATAGAGCAGGAGCTGCTTGGTGACCACCTTGTCCATGGCCATGCTTGAGGACATCACACCGCTGCCGGTGTAAGGGATCTGTAACATTTCAAGCAACCCCTGGACTGTTCCGTCCTCACCATAGCGCCCATGCAGACAGATAAAAGCCAACTCGGCTTCAGCTGCCCGCAATTGTCCCGGCAAGTCACGACCGACATCTACGGCCACGGCATCACAACCATTTTCAAGTAATGCCTTCAGAACGGCATGTCCGGTTTTCAGCGAGATTTCCCGTTCAGCCGAGAGACCACCCATCAGTACGGCAATCTTTCTGTTTTTAAGTTTGTTTTGATTTGTCATAACTCTCATCTCACGCTCAACCCTCTCTCTCCAGGAGTTGCATAAGACTCTCGCCCACCTGCCAGACATTTCCGGCACCGAGCGTGATGACAATATCACCTGGCTGCAACACGGCCTGCAGATGCTCGACCGTCGCCTCCAGATCGCCGGTATAGCAGCACGACTTGTGACCATGGCCGCTGATACCTTCAGCCAGTTTTTCTGCGGAGACCTCCGGTCGCGGCTCTTCACCGGCCGCATAGACATCCATCACAGCAATGTGATCTGCTTGGTAAAAAGCTGTCAAAAAATCATCAAACAGGGCCTCGGTACGGCTGTATCGATGCGGCTGAAACACGGCGACCACACGTCGGTCCCAACCTGAACGCGCCGCCGCCAGAGTCGCCTTGATTTCCACCGGATGATGACCGTAATCATCCACCACCATGATCTCCTGAGCTTCCCCTTTGACCTGAAAACGGCGCTGTACACCACCGAAATCCTGGAAGCCTTCGGCGATCGAATCAAAGGGCATATCGAGTTCCATACCGACAGCGACTGCAGCCAAGGCATTAAGAACATTATGGACTCCCGGCATGCGCATATTCAGTCGACCAAGAGCATCGCCACGATAAGAGACCAGAAAGCTTGTGCGGTCAGCCTTGTGCTCAATTTCAGATGCCTGAAAATCCGCCTGACTGCTCAGGCCATAAGTTATCAGGCGTTTCTTGACTTCGGGAATCATGCCCTGCAGATTTTCATCATCCAGACAGAGGATAACCAAACCGTAGAAAGGCACCTTGTTGATGAAATCAACAAAAGTTGAGCGTATTTCGTCCAGATCTTTATAGTAATCGAGGTGGTCCTCATCGACATTGGTCACCACCGCAATAGTTGGCGATAACTTAAGGAACGAACCGTCCGACTCATCGGCTTCGGCCACCAGGAATTCACCCTGCCCCAGCTTGGCGTTGGAGCCGATTGAATCGAGTCGGCCGCCGATCACTACGGTCGGATCAATACCACCGTGGGAGAGTACAGTTGCAACCCTGCTGGTAGTCGTCGTCTTACCGTGGGTCCCGGCGATAGCGATGCCATGCTTCATACGCATCAGTTCAGCCAGCATCTCTGCCCGGGGGATTACCGGGATCTTGCGACGATGTGCTTCCTGCACTTCGGGGTTGTTCTGATTGACTGCCGTGGATGTCACCACAACATCCACCTCGGCCAGGTTCTCGGCACGATGGCCGTAGGCAATCGTACCACCCAGGCTTGCCAGCCTACGGGTAATATCGCTCTCCTTGAGATCCGACCCCGACACCTGATAACCAAGATTGATGAGCACTTCTGCAATACCGCTCATACCTATGCCACCAATACCGACGAAATGAATTTTTTGAATCTTGCCGTACATAATTTTCCCCAGTCCTTACTTTTTACTCAGTCTTCCTCTTCAGGCCGCTTCCAAGAGCACCGTCCGGCACTCCCGCAGCAATCGTGCAGCTGCACCGCGCCGCGCCAGGCCTTTTGCCGCGGCCGCCATCGACATGATGCTGGCACGGTCATGAAGCAGACCGCTGATCAGTTTAGCCAGACGCTCAGCTGTTAAATCGGTTTCTTCCATCATCAGGGCAGCACCCTTGGTTGCCATGGCCTGAGCATTGACGGACTGATGGCCGGCAGCAGCGTGAGGGTATGGCACCAGCACCGCAGGACGTCCACAGGCGGTCAACTCAGCGAGGGTCGTTGCCCCGGCCCGGCAGACAATCAGTGTCGACTTGGCATAAGCCTTCGCCATATCATTGATGAACGGCTGAACATCGACATTAGGCCAGTCGTTCTCTCTGTAACCACGCAAGGTTTCCTCATAATCCAGTTGTCCGGACTGATGCACGATTTCAAGTTTCTCCCGCCATTCGTCCAAATGTGGCAGAGCGGCAACCACCGCCCGGTTAATTGCCCGCGCACCCTGACTGCCACCGAACACCAACAGGCAGATATTATCTTTCGATATATTCGGGCAGCTCTCCATCGCCGCGCGAACCGGGTTACCGGTCAACACCGTGGCACTTCGATGAAAGGCCCGGTCTGCCTCGCTAAAGGAAAGACAGACTCTTTTCGCCCAGCGACCAAGCAAACGGTTGGCTAACCCGGGCCAGGCATTCTGCTCGTGGACCAGATACGGGATTCCCAATGTTTTGGCGGCCAGCAGAACAGGAACAGAAGCATAGCCACCGACACCAACAACGACATCCGGCCCGAATTTCCTCAAAATCGTTCTGGACTGGCCAAAGCTCTTCATCAGTTTCCCGAGGACTTTCAGGCGAGTAAGCCAGCCAAGTCCTGCCCAACCGCTCATCTCGATCGTTTCTAAAGACCAGCCAAGTTCAGGCAGCATACGAGCTTCCAGGCCTCTTTCGGTGCCGACAAAGAGAATTTCACTCTGCGGCTCCTCATGTTTGAGCTGTTCGGCCAGAGCTATCGCCGGGAAAAGATGTCCACCGGTGCCGCCACCGGCCAGCAACAGTTTCATCGCAACTCTCCAGGCAGGTGCCGTGAAACGTTCAAGAGGATGCCGATTGCCGCCAGGGTTGACACCAGGCTCGTCCCTCCGTAAGAAAGAAATGGCAAAGCCAGACCTTTGGTGGGGACCATCCCCAGGACAACTGCCATATTGACAAAAGCCTGCATGCCGATCAGCAGGGTTATGCCGAAAGCCAGATAACAGCTGAATTCGTTTGGAGCATTGAGTGATATACGCAGTCCACGCAGGACCAAAAGCATGAACATCGCAGCAATCACAACGACACCAATAAAACCGAGCTCTTCACCGATCACGGAGAAAATAAAATCTGTATGCGCCTCAGGCAGGAAAAATAGTTTTTGCTTGCTCTCACCCAGGCCTTGCCCAAACGCACCTCCGGAGCCAAAAGCAATCCAGCTTTGGATAATCTGGAAACCAGTGTTGCTCGGATCTTCCCAAGGATTAAGAAATGCCAGGATCCGTCGCCGCCGATAATCAACATTCATAACCATAAAGTAGAGAAACGGCAGGACTAGCAAACCGGCACTGACCAGGTACCTCAAGCGAGTACCGGCCACCAGCAGCATGGCAACCGCCACCACAATTAATGTCAAGGCCCCGCCCAGATCCGGTTGGGCCAGCAACAATCCAATCAATATGGCAAGAATCAACATGTACGAAAGAAAACCGCTACGAAAGCTCTTGACCTTGTCCTTTTTGCGCGACAGGGAATGCGCCATAAAGAGCACCAGACCAATCTTGACAAATTCCGCAGGCTGGAAGGTCAAGCCGGCAATCTTGATCCAGCGGGCTGCTCCACCAACTTTTTTACCGATCCCGGGAATCAGAACAGCCAGTAGCAACAAAACACACAATCCCAACACCGGCCAGGCCGCCTTGCGCATGACATCAAGATCAAGGCGCATCAAGAGTGCCATGGCTGCGAAGCCAATAAGAGCATACACACCCTGGTGCTTGAGAAAATACAGGCTGTCGCCATAATCCCGCACCGCCATGATCGATGAGGAGGAAAAAACCATGACCACACCGAGACAGGTCAGACAGACCGCCAGCAACAGTATGGAATGATCTGTTCCCTGTCTAATTTCCATTGCTACATTTCCCGTGCAGGTTCAGAGCGCGAAACTCTCTAGTGAAAATCTGACCACGCTCTTCAAAACTTTTGAACATATCGAAACTGGAACACCCTGGTGACAATATCACTGTCGACTTAAGACAACTTAACCGGGCAGCAAGCGTGACTGCTTCATGCATACTGCCGACACGATGAATTTCAGTCAGTCCTGCAAAAGCCTCGGCCATACGCTCTGCGGCAGCACCAATCAGGACCAGATGAGAAACCTTGTCCCGAATCGGATCAACCAAAGCGGAGAGATCTCCCTGTTTATCCTTGCCACCGGCGATCAGAACGACCGGTTTTTCAAACCCTGCCAGGCTTTTCACCACACTGCCGATATTGGTTCCTTTGGAGTCGTTGTACCAACTGGTCCCACACAGTTCACCAATGAATTCCATGCGATGCGGCAGACCGGTAAAGCTTTTGGCCGCACTCCAGACGATCTCGGCAGGACACCCTTCCAGCAGTAATGGGATCATGGCAGCCATGACATTTTCCTGGTTGTGCCGACCACGTATCTGCAATTCATCAACCGGAAAGAAGACTTCACTCCCCTGCCAGCGCCAGAGGATCTTGTTGTCGATCAGGCTCATGCCGGTTTCCAGTACTGATTGGCTACTGAAACAGATCTTGCCTGCCCGGGTTTCTTCTGCGGCCTGCATAACCAGGCGATCATCTGCGTTAAGAATCGCCACATCATCATCCTGCAGGTTTTCAAAAATTCGTGCCTTGGCTGCCAGGTAGCTGGCCATATCCGGGTAACGGTCCAAGTGGTCCTCTGACACATTGAGAAGCATGGCATAGCGTGGCCGGAAAGCCTCCACCGTCTCAAGCTGGAACGACGACAATTCGACAACATTCCAGTCATAATCACAGCCGACAGCGTCAACCAGCGGAGTACCAAGGTTGCCGCCAACAAAAACCTTCTTTCCCCAGGCCTTTAGCATCTCGCCAACCAAGGTGGTTACCGTCGACTTCCCATTGGTACCCGTGATGGCAATCATTGTTCCAGCCAGTTCACGCCAGGCAATTTCGACTTCACCAAGCACCACAACATCATGCTCGCGACAGGTATCCAGGACCGGGATATCAAGTGGCACACCGGTGCTGACTACAACCATGTCTGCCGCTATAAACACTGCATGCGTGTGACCACCCAGATCCAGTTTCACACCGGACAGTTCCAGTTCATCAAGATTGTCGAGGAGATCAGCGGAACGATTATCTGACAAAGTGACTCGTGCACCCCGGGTACGGAAAAACCGCGCCAGGCTACGCCCGGTTGAGCCAGCGCCGATAATAATAATTTTCTTGTCTCGATAATCTCTCTGCATCTATCTCAGCTTCCCTATCTCAGCTTCAGGGTTGAGAGGCCGATCAAGGCCAGAATGATGCTGATAATCCAGAACCTTACGATGATTTTCGGTTCTGGCCAGCCTTTCAGTTCAAAATGATGATGAATCGGTGCCATGCGGAATATTCGTTTGCCATAGAGGCGGAACGAAGCCACCTGCACAATCACCGAAAGAGCTTCCATGACAAAAATCCCGCCAACAATCACCAGCACGATTTCTTGTTTGGTGATGATAGCAATAGTACCGATGGCTCCACCAAGTGACAGGCTACCGGTATCTCCCATAAAAACCTGGGCAGGGTAAGTATTGAACCAGAGGAAGCCAAGTCCGGCACCGACCATGGATCCGCACAGGATCGAGAGTTCACCAGCACCTTTAACACCCTCGATCTGAAGATAGCTCGACAGGGTTGCATGACCGGCCACATATGCGAAGAGCAGATAAGTCCCCGCAGCAATAATAACCGGACCGATTGCCAGACCATCGAGCCCGTCAGTAAGGTTGACGGCATTGCTGGCGCCGATAATCACCAACATGGCGAAGGGTACATAGAACCAGCCGAGATCAGGATTGACACTTTTGAAAAAGGGAAAGGCCAGAGTCGTCTGGAAACCGGGATAAGTCATCAGGATCATGCCGACGCCAAACGCAATCAGCATTTGCCAGAACATTTTCTTGCGTGCCGACAAACCGTCACTGCTCTTCTGGCGGACCTTCAGCAGGTCATCTACAAAACCAATGACGCCGTAGCTGACAGCAACCAAAAGCGTTAGCCAGATATACAGGTTGCTCAGGTCAGCCCAAAGCAACGTCGGCAGAACGATGGCGAAGAGAATCAGGGCGCCTCCCATAGTCGGCGTCCCCTCCTTCTTGAAATGAGACTCGGGCCCTACCTTCCTGATGGTTTGTCCTACCTGCAACTTCGAAAGTTTTTCAATCAACCAGGGCCCCAGTAGAAAACTGATAACAAGAGCCGTGATCGCTGCATAGATCGTCCGGAAGGTAATAAACCGGAAGACATAAAGGACCGAAAATTCCGTATGTAGAGGATAAAGAAGATGATAGAGCACGTTTTATCTCCGTCAATAGCCGCTAGCAGCAGACGTGGGCGTAGCAGTCTTTTGTTTTGATATACGCAATTGTGTTGATTCGCGCAGGGCGTCCGTCACTTTTTCCATGCGCATACCCCGCGAACCTTTGATCAGAATCCGATCACCGGGTTGTAGCACTTCAAGAAGTCGCGCAACTAATTCATTATGGCTTTTGGCTGTAAAAACCCTGTCTTCCTGCAAACCTGCATCCATAGCACCGAGGGCAATCTTTTCTGCCAGAGCACCGTAAGTAAAGAGCCAATCGACCCGTTTTGCGGCGAGTTCGCCAATCTGATGATGCAATTCCGGAGCAGTCTGGCCCAACTCGAGCATGTCTGCCAGAACCGCGATGCGATGACCGGACGAGCCGAGATCATATAGTGCATCAAGGGCGGCATGTACTGACAACGGGTTGGCATTGTAACTATCCTCAAGCACAACGATGTCTTCCGGCAACTCCAGTAACTCCATACGCCCCGGACAGGGTTTAAAAGCTTCCAGCCCTGCCGCGATCCCCTTAAGCCCGACACCGAGGACCATGGCAACGGCTGCAGCACCCAGAGCATTGGAGACATTGTGCCGGCCTGGCAAAGGCAGCACGACCCGCTGTGCAACATCATTAATCATCAGGTCAAAACTGACCGAACCATTATGGGTTTTAATCCTGTCAGCTCGGACGGCAGCATCACCGCTTGTGCCGAAGAGGACCTTGCGAACTCCGTTGGCTACCGGTAGCATGCGGACTTCCGGGTCGTCTGCATTGATCAAGGCGACGCCATCTGTCGGCAAGTTAATGAATAGCTCCCCTTTAGCCCGGGCCACACCGGAAATCCCGTCAAAATTTTCCAGGTGCCCGGCACCAACATTGGTAATCAGACCGATTTTCGGGGCTGCTATTTCAGCCAGTCGGGCGATTTCTCCACGCTCACTCATCCCCATCTCGATAACCGCCCAATGATGCTCTGGCTGCAAACCGAACAGGGTAAGCGGTACTCCGATCAGGTTATTGAAGTTTCCGGCCGATTTGAGTCCCGGTCCAATATTGCTCAGAATTGCCGCCAGCATTTCCTTGCAGGTGGTCTTGCCTGAGGTACCGGTTATGCCGACGACTGTCCCGGCAAATTGTCGACGTACGGCTGTGGCCAGGTCACCCAGAGCTTTGAGAGTGTCTGTGACCTTGATGACCGGCACACGCAGGCCGCCGATCATTTCCTCACTGAGACAGGCTGCAGCACCGCTCTGTATCGCCTGCGTCAGGTAGTCATGACCGTCAAAGTTGTCTCCGCGCAACGGGATAAAAAGGTCTCCAGGTTGCAGAGTACGGCTGTCCGTGGAAAACCCCCGGAACTCAACAGATGCACCATTCTGCATCAGGTGTCCGCCCGTGATTTCTGCAACTGTGCGCAGGTCCATGCGAATCATTGAAGACCTCCAGTCTGCAGAGCCTTGCGTATCTCTTCACGATCATCAAAATGAATACGTCCTGATGCGAGAATCTGGTAGTCTTCATGGCCCTTGCCGGCAACCAGCAGAAGATCGCCCGGTCGCAACATACTGACTGCAAATTGGATGGCTTCCCGGCGATCCTGAATGACGACATAGCCCTTACCTTCTCCAGTGGCCGCTTCCGCTTTACTCCATTCACGCTCATGAACCCTGACCAGACCACTGCGAACATCGTTGAGAATCTGCTCGGGCTCTTCAGTACGCGGGTTATCAGACGTTGCGATCGCAATATCGGAACCACGGGCAGCAACTTCAGCCATAATCGGACGTTTACTGCGATCTCGATCGCCACCGCAGCCGAAAACAGTCAGAATTCTTCGCGGGGCAAGTTCCTGCATCGCTTCTATGACCCTGCGTAAGGCATCGCCGGTATGTGCATAATCGACCAGGATGACTGCATCACGGTCATTTTCAATTTGTTCAAGTCTCCCCGGGACACCAGTGGCCATGGCCAGTCCCTCGGCTATCAGTTGAGGTGGCAGGTCAAGGGCGACAGCTGCGCCGATGGTACAAAGCAGGTTCTCAATGTTGAAATCACCAAGCAGTGAGCTGGCAATTTCGACTGCCCCGAGTGGCGTTGCCACCCGACCGCGAATGCCCTTCAGCGAAACATCAATATTCTCGGGATAGATATCTGCCCCTTGATCACGGCCGCAGGTCAAGGCATCGGGAATCATCGCCGCCAGTCGCTGACCGTAGGCATCATCGACATTGATAACCGCGCGGCCGTTATTGTGGGGCAATAGTTCCTTGAACAGGTGATATTTACTCGTAAAGTAACCTTCCATATCTTTATGGTAATCGAGATGCTCAGGGGTCAGATTGGTAAAAACACCGACTTGGAAATGCACACCATCGGCCCGATATTGGTCCAGGGCATGCGAGGAGACTTCTATTACCAGTGAACGGGCCCCGTTTTGTCGGAAATCACTGACTTGTTTCATCAGGTCAAGAGATTCCGGCGTGGTGTGCGGGGCCTGTCGCAGATCCGCGCCATAGCGATAATTGATTGTTCCGACCACGGCCGGTGACAGACCCGCCCGGTTGAGAATTGCTTCCAGTAAATAGGTAATGGTCGTCTTGCCGTTGGTACCGGTCACGCCGACAACCTTCATGTCCTGTGTCGGATTCCCGTAGAACTCGGTCGTTGCCATTGCCATCGCCTGACGAGAATTATCAACCAGAACCGTGACCACTGGCGCTATGTTCTCCACCTTTTCTTCACAGAACACCACCTTGGCACCATTTGCTATAGCGCTTGAAATGAAGTTGTGCCCATCGCTGGCAACCCCGCGCAGGGCAAAAAAAGCGTCACCGGATCTGACCTGACGCGAGTCATAGTGCAGACCCGTCACATCAAAATCCGTGTTTCCATCCACTTTTTGCACACGGCAGTTTTTCAGGAGTTGCGATAGTTTCATTATCAACCCACTACAATTAAAGCTTTATCAGGATGGCGGTGCCATGCGCACCCATACTTGTGCACCGTAAGGGATCGCCACACCGGAAACAGGTGACTGCTCAACAACCCGGCCACGACCTCTGAAACTTATATTCAACTGCCGCTCTTCCATGAGTTCGAGGACCTGGCGATAGCTCAAGCCGACAAAATCAGGCATCTGCGGCCCACCGGAAACTTCGGACATCGCTACTTCATGGAATCTGGTCTTCTCAGGCGTCGTTGCTTCGGCAAAAATCTGCTCCAGTGACGGTAGAGTTTCCCCGGCCCGCAACTCCTCATTCGGTGCTACCTTGAGATACTGCATCGCCTGGGCCGCAATCCTGGAAAATACCGGCGCTGCAGTCAAACCGCCATAGACAAGTTTTTTCGGTTCATCAATGGTGACCAACATAACCAGGCGCGGCGCTTTGGCAGGCAGGAACCCGATAAAGGAGGCAACCCGTTTGTCTGCAGAGTAGCCACCAGTCACCGCATCCACCTTCTGCGCCGTACCGGTTTTGCCGGCAACCCTGAAGCCCGGCACTCTGGCATTGGTCGCTGTACCACCCTCTTCTGTGGTCATCTCCATCATCCGGGCAACAGTCTGCGCCACGTCCTGGGCGATCACCTTACGCACCACACGAGGTTGATTCTGCCGTGTCACCTGACCCTGGCTGTCGACAACCCGGTCAACAATGTAAGGCTCCATAAGATAGCCACCATTGGCAATTGCTGCTGTGGCAGCAGTCAACTGGATTGGTGTGACGCTGATTCCCTGGCCGAAAGAAATCGCCGCCAGGTCGACCTCAAACCATTTATCAGGCGGACGCAACAGGCCGACAACTTCGCCAGGCAGATCAATACCAGTATGCTGACCGAAACCAAAATCCTGGATATAACTGTGGAAAGCTTTTCTTTCCAGCAGTTTGCCTATTTTTGCCGAGCCGATATTTGAGCTGTATTTGATGATTTCGGCCGGGGTCAGTTTCTGGTATCGCTTGTGGTCGTGGATATCCTTGCCACCAACCCGAAACTTGCCGTTCTCACAATCAATTTTCTGCTTCGTACTGATGACCGCTTCATTGAGAGCCGCCGCCATCAGAAAAACTTTAAAGGTCGAGCCAGGTTCGAAGCTGTCGCACACAGCACGATTCCGCCACTGGGACGGCTTGTAACGAGAAAAAGCGTTCGGATTGTATTCCGGGTAGTTGGCCATGGCCAGAACCTTGCCGGTGGATGGTTCCATCATGACGACTGTACCGGCCTTCGCCTCTGTCTTGCGTAAACCGTCAGCCAATTCCCGCTCGGCGATATATTGCAGATTTTTATCGAGAGTCAGGTAAAGATCGTGACCCCGCGTCGCACCCTGAACTTGTGGCAAACCCGAACCAAGGCCACGCCCCAGAGCATCTCGCTCCATAACCAGGTACCCACCACGGCCGAGAATCATTTTGTCGTATTTGAGCTCCAACCCCTCCAACCCCTTTGGGTCCAGACCGGTAAAGCCGAGCAGATGGGCGGCAATATTGGAATTGGGATAGAACCGTTGAGGCTCCTTGATCATCCCGACACCATTAAGCTTCATAGCTTTGACCTTCTCGCTCTGGCGAGGAGAAACCTGACGCTTTAACCAGACGAAGTTGCTGTTGCTTTTCAACTTGGCGTTAACAGTACGCGAGGAAAGATCAAGGGCTTTAGCCAGTTTTTTGGCAACCACAGCACGATCTTCCAACTTACGGGGCTCGACATAAATCGAATCAACATCGACGCTGACAGCAAGCTCTGCACCATTACTGTCAAAGATCGTCCCGCGTTGAGGTGTTAAAGGAATGACTTTCTGGTGTTGCCGTTCGGCACGTTCGTCCCACTCTTGCTTCTGCATGACCTGGAGATCAAAGGCACGTACCGCAACCGACACAAAAGCGAGGATAAAAAGTACCCCGATCAGGCGGATGCGATTACGGACGCCTTTCTCCAGCTCTTTCATCAGTTCACCGTTATCACCTGCTCGGCAGAAGGCAGGCGCAGGTTCAATTCTTTTCGAGCCACCCTTTCGATCCGTTCTGGATTGCTTAGACTGGCTGCCTCCAGGCGTAGATTCGAAGTCTCCTGCCGCAAACCGCGCAAGGAACTTTCCAACCTGGAGATCTCGTATTCCAGGCCAGTCACCTGAACACGTGACCAGACAAAGAAGAGCGAAACCCCTAGCAGCAAGGCGATAAACCCGAGCACCGGCAAAAGGTTCGGACGACGCAGGGCAAAGCCATTGATTTTTGGCAAATCTCTGATGCTTGTGTCAGACATCTTGATCATCCTCTACGGGAAGTCTCTCCATCGCCCGCAGCACGGCACTTCTTGCTCGCGGGTTATCTTTTATCTCATTCTCTGTGGCACGCACGGCCTTACGGGTGATCACACGCACAGCCGGTTTCTGCCCACAGGCACAAACGGCGAGACGTGGTGGACAAACACACCCAGTGGCCAAAGTGCGTAAGGCCTGTTTGACTATACGATCCTCAAGAGAATGAAAGCTGATCACCACCAACCTTCCGCCAACTTTTAATCTCTGCCATGCAGCGTCCAGCCCTGCACGCAGGCTTTCAAGCTCGCCATTGACATGAATGCGCAACGCCTGGAATACCCGGGTTGCCGGATGGATGCGTTGCGGCCCTCTCCCGCCAGGGACAACCCGGCTAATCAGTTCGGCCAGTTGCAGGGTGGTCACAAAAGGAGTCCGATCTCTGTCCGTCACTATCGCTCTGGCTATCTTGCCCGCCCAGCGCTCTTCGCCATAGTCACGAAAGATCCGCTTCAATTCACCGACTTCAGCTTCGGCAATCACTGTGGCGGCGGAAACACCTTCTGCCGGATTCATACGCATATCCAGCGGGCCCTCCTCGCGAAACGAAAATCCACGCTCCGGGCTGTCAAGTTGATGAGAGGAAACGCCCAGGTCCAGTAGTATCCCGTCGAGCTGGTCAATCTCAAGAAAGTCGAGATGAGCTCCCATATCGGAAAAATTGCCTTGTCGAAGAATCGCCCTGTCACCAAAAACAGCCAGGTTGCTTTTTGCAGCAGCAAGTGCTGCGGCATCACGATCCAGACCAATCAGGATACCGTCAGGAGAGGTTGCCTCAAGAATCAACCGGGCATGACCGGCCCCACCCAGAGTCCCATCCAGGTAAATTCCGCCGTGATGCGGCTTGAGGAACCTAAGTACCTCGTCTGCCATCACTGACACAAGCCTGAAGGTGGCCTCGCTCAAAATCAAAGATCCTTACAGTTCGTCCAGACTATCGACAAAACTCTGATCGACTGACAATGCAGCTCTATCAGCGGCAAGAACTTTGTCATAAGTCGCCAGATCCCAAATTTCCAAACGGTCTTTTTTATGGATGACGACGATATCTTTGCCGCTTGAGCCATCGCCATCAAGTGACGCCCATGTTCGGAAACGGCGGGGAAGCGATAATCGTCCTAGAGAGTCAAAGGTGATTTTTTCGTGATAATCGTAGATACGCTTTAGCGCTGCTTTACTGCTTGTGGATGGTGATGCTATCTTCTCTTGAAATTTTCGATGCATCTCTGGTGGGAACACCCAAAGGCCCGAATAATCATTCGTGAGCATACGAACCACGATCAGGTCGCCCACACCGAATTCGTCGAATAAAGATTCGCGGACGCCCTTGGGAACAGACGCCCTCCCCTTGGGGTCGATCTTCATTTCATATTCTTTACGATAGCCCAAACCAGCCACCCCACATAACATCAATTTACACCCAAAAACACTTACATACACTTTTTACCCGTTAATATGGGGAGGAGTCAAGAGAAAATTTCTTTTTATATAAGGGGTTAGCTCGTTTTACGCGTATTTTGTTGAAGTCAAAAAGAGGGAGGTCGTGGGGAGCAAAAAAAAGAGCAGAAGAGACCGTAAAAGTAAACACAACACTTACAAAGAGATATAACAAAGACCTAAAGTAGAGCATTAAGTATCAAAATGGTGTTTTTGGATAAAATTGGCACGGCTAAGGCGATAACACCCGCTTCCACTTCATCGTTATATTTTGATAAAAGTTAATGACCAGGAATTGTCCGGAGAGACCGGGATGGCTCCGACACTTATGGTGAGGTCTCTGTTTCAGGGAGCTGCATTTCAATCTGATCAATACGCCGATCCTCGACCTGGCGCACTGTAAAACGAACCCCCTCCGACTCACAAACATCTCCTTCTTCAGGAATACTTCCCAGTGTGTCTATCATGAAGCCAGCCAGGGTATTGACATGCTCTTCGGAGAGATCCAGATCGAATCGGCGGTTAATATAACGAATCGCTGCACTGCCATCGACCAGATAGCGATTTTGACTAAGAGGCTTGATGAGAATCTCCTCCTCATCATACTCGTCCTGGATCTCACCAACAATCTCTTCGACAATATCCTCCAGCGTACAAAGCCCCTCTACCCCACCGTACTCATCGACGACAATTGCAAGATGCAGATGTTTGCGGCGAAAAGCCTGCATCAAAGCCTCGATCGGTTTTGCCTCAGGAACAAAGTATGGAGGACGGGCCAGTTCAGACAAGCAGAATTCATCGGGACGATCGAAGTAGTTCAACACGTCCTTGGAATGGATAATACCGACCACCTGATCGAGGTCGCCATCGTAAACAGGGAAACGCGAATGACGAGCCTGAGACACCAATTGGACAACCTCGGCAAAGCTCGCGCTGGCTTCTATACCAACCATCTCGGTCCGCGGCACCATCACATCGCGTACTCTGATTTCGGAGAGGTCAAATACACCATGCAGCATGCGCCGTTTATCTTCGGCTACGACACCGGCCTGTTCACCAAACTCAATAATGGTGCGAATTTCATCTTCGGAGATCAGCGGCCTCTCATCTTCACTGTGAAGGAAACGTGTCAACAGGCTGGAGACACCACCAACCAGCCAGGTCACAGGACGCAAAAACCACATGACAAAGCGGATCGGCCGCAGAACGACAAAGGAAAGTTTCTCCGGGTAATTCGCAGCATAGGTTTTCGGACAGACTTCCGAAAAGATGAGCAGGAGGGGGGTCAGAATGAGGATTGTCATCAACTCGCCCCGGCTACCAAAAAACTCGATAAGGAGTGTTGTGGCAAAGACCGACAACATAATATTCACCACGTTGTTGCCGACCAGAATGGCGCTCAACAGACTCTCTGGCCGCTCCAGGATCTCGGCGAGTTTGCGAGCGCCTGGGCGATCCTTCTCGGCCAGGTATTTGACCCGCAGTCGGTCCATCGACATCAGGGCGGTTTCTGAACCGGAGAAAAAGGCTGACAGTACAAAGAGCACCAGCAACCCAAGAATATGTAGCCATTGATCATCGGTCATCGGGACAAAACGCCTATCATCTTCTGAAGATTCATAATATGAGGGATATTAACTGACAAGGGAGAGAAACACAATCAGCGAACGTTTATAATCAGAGTAAATCAGAGCTACTTGCTTTTCCTCGCGGAAACCCAACCATGACAATGGCTTGACATGAAATCCGATGCTGGCAACCTGTCGAACTATCAATAAACAGGCTGCTAGATACGTTGATGGTTTGGTATCCATTTCTCTCACTGAAAGTAATAATCTGCTATATTATCTCCTGAATCACGGATTCTGACCGAGCAACTCCTTATACCAACCTGCTGGAGCAGCACCAATGGTAGACCTTTTCTCACAACAACGTCACACCGAGCTCTGTCAAGAGATCAACCGCCACAATCGGCTTTATTACAGCCAGGACCAACCGGAAATCAGCGATGCTGAATATGACTCTCTATTCCGCGAGTTACTGGGCATCGAAGCAGAATATCCTGAGTTAATCACGCCCGAATCACCCAGCCAGCGGGTCGGAACCCCAGCCTCTAAAAAGTTTGCGCCAGTTGAACATATCATTCCGATGCTCTCTCTGAAAAATGCCAAGAACGCAGAAGAGTTCCACGATTTCGACACCAGCATCCGCAAAAACTTTCTGGCGCGCAATGCAGACCTCGAATACGTTTGCGAGATGAAATTGGACGGCGTGGCAATTGAACTGACCTACGAGGACGGCAAACTGTTCAGGGCGAGTACGCGCGGTGATGGTTTTGTCGGCGAAGATATTACTGAAAACATCAAAACGATTGACGATATCCCGCATACTCTCACCGCACCCTACCCTGAACTGATCGATGTACGGGGAGAAATCTATATCAACCTGGCCGATTTCCAAGCACTTAACCGAGCTCAAGAAGATGCCGGCGACAAGACCTTTGCCAACCCGCGCAACGCCGCAGCAGGTAGCCTGCGTCAAATCGACGCCAAGGTAACTGCCCAACGGCCGTTAAGGATATTCTGCTACGGGGTCGGTCGCATGCAGGGGCTCGAAACTGCCAGCCAGTTCGAAACGCTGCAATTGCTAGCCAGACTCGGCCTACGCGTCAACCTGAGAGAAACGACGTGTTCTTCGGGGGCTGAAGAGGTCATCAACATCTTTTGCCAGTTTCAGGATCGTCGCGACACCCTGCCCTTTGAAATTGACGGTGTGGTCGTCAAGGTTAACGAAATTACCCTGCAAGAGGAACTGGGCATGGTCAGCCGTTCACCACGCTGGGCCATTGCCCTCAAGTTCCCGCCACGACAGGAACAGACCATTGTTGAGGGCATCAGCCTGCAGGTCGGTCGGACCGGCGCCATCACGCCTGTAGCTCACCTCAAGCCGGTCACAGTCAGTGGTGTCACCGTCTCCCGGGCCAGCTTGCACAACTGGGATGAAATTGAGCGTCTCGACCTTCGTATTGGCGATCATGTGGTAGTTGAACGTGCCGGTGACGTGATCCCCGATGTGGTCAAGGTGCTGACGGAAAAGCGTACCGGCAATGAGCGACTGATTCCACTACCAACGGAGTGCCCGGAATGCAGCACCCCGGTCCATAAGAACCCCGATGAAGTGGTGCCACGTTGCAGTAACCCGCACTGCCCTGCCCAAACTATTGAACGCATGAAGCATTTCGTTTCGCGCGATGCCATGGATATCGAAGGTCTAGGCGAGAAACAACTGGTTCAGCTGATCAATTGCAGCAAAATCACCGATGTCGCCGATCTTTACCTGCTGAGCAAAGAAGACATGTGTGCCATGGAACGGATGGGCGACGCTCTGGCTGAAAAACTGATTCTGGCAATAGCTGCCAGCAAAAATCAGCCACTCTCGAAACTCCTTTTCGGCCTGGGAGTCCGCCATGTCGGCAGGAACACTGCAAAGATCCTGGCCCGCCGGTTTGCCTCTCTCGACGAACTGGCCAAGTGCACCACAGACCAACTGATCGCCATCCATGAAATCGGCGACAAAGTAGCCCGGTCGATCGTCGATTATTTTGCTAACCCAGGAAAAATTCTCTTGCTGGAGAAGTTGCATCAGGCCGGAGTGCAGCCACAAGAAGAAGCTGTGGTCCAGCAAGGTGGCCCTTTAACCGGGAAGACTTTTGTTATCACTGGGTCCTTGTCGAAATGGTCGAGGAAAGAAGCGGAAGAGCTGGTTGAAAAGGCTGGTGGCCGGGCCGCTGGTTCGGTCAGCAAGAAGACCGACTATGTACTGGCCGGGGAGAATGCCGGCAGTAAACTGGCTAAAGCGGAGAAGCTGGGTGTTGAGGTTGTTGATGAAGAGACTTTTGCCCAATTGATTGAGTTTAAACCAAACGGGTTGGGGTGACGATATGAGTAAGGTGCGTGCGGAACTCCGTATTCAGGGCCTTGTCCAAGGGGTTTTTTATCGTCAGTCGACGATGGAGACGGCTCTTCGATTGGGGCTGACCGGGTGGGCGAGGAATTGCTCAGATGGTTCTGTTGCAGCTGTTTTCGAAGGGGAAAAAGAAGCCGTTGCTATGGCGATTGAGTGGTGTCGGCAAGGACCGCCCGCAGCACAAGTCACTGAGGTGGAAGTGGACTGGCAGGATTTTCAAGGCGCATTTTCCAGTTTTGTCATTCGATCTTAAATCCTTCTTAACCGCTCAGACAATTAAAGAATCTGGAACGGCTCCCCAGTGAAGACGAAAGTCGGCACAGGGAAGAAAGGTTTGTAATTTAGGCCTTAAATATCCTAAGGAGATCCAAGAATTAGTTGCGAGAGTATTAATAAGAATATGTGCCGGTAAGCACCTTGAGGTTACTGTTAATCGTGCAATGTAAGAATCACTGGGAGCGTTCTTTTGATGGTGCATTACAAGAGAAGGCTATCAAGGAGACATCGAATACTTCATCGCACTGAAGGCTTATTGCTTAACACTCTCAACACTTCTAACTCTAAATCCGCCTTATTTTTAATGAGTTTGAAGTCAGTAATTTTATATCTTTCTTCTTCAGAGAGCACCTTAATACCAACTGCTACTTCAGGGTCTAGGTTTTTCACAACAGAAAGATCGATGTTAATTTGTGAACTCAGCTTGGCGAGGCACTGACCATAGCATGGAGGCTCTGGCTCGAATGGGTATGTACTACAG
>JAUWTX010000001.1 GCA_030614505.1 Desulfuromonadales bacterium | reverse complement strand
GCGGGCGGTTTCGTTTTTCTGCCTGAAGGTTTTGCAGGTGCGATGCGTCTGACTACCGATATTGATCTCGGTATTGCCTCGGCCGGCGGTGATGTTATCCTCGAAATCAACAACACAGGCAAGATCATTGATCAGACGATCAGCGTCGGTGGGCAGAACATAGCGATCAAGTTCGGTGCCGGTGAAGAAAACGTGGTGCGTTTCGCGATTCTTAACGCAACCCTCGAATTCCCTCCGTTCTTCTCCCTGCAGGGCGATTTCACTATCCAGACCATTGGAGATGAGACTCTGTACGGTGCCCGTAATGTCGAAATTTTCATGGGCTACGTACCGGACAGCGCTGAGGTTCGCGGTGAGGATGGTGAACTGATTGACGGTGCCATCGGCCTGCTTGTCCAGAATGCTACACTTGGTGTCATCAAACTGAGTTCAACCACCTCGACTGGTGGCAGCCTCTATGCTGTTTATGCCTACGGCGAGGCCAGCTTTGTCGGTCTTGATGGTCTGACGATTCAGGGTGCTATCACCGTACGTATCAACAATACCGGACGGTCCTTCGACCGTCTGATCGAACTGCCTGACGATCCGATTGCAGAATTCCCACCTGGCAGTGATGGTGAGGACAACAACGGCAATGGCTTAACAGACGAACCTGGTGAAACCGCCGCTATCCGGGTGAAGTTTGACAGCACAGCCAAGATCGAAGAATTCTCAGCCGGATTTGACGAATCTGGTGACATCAGCGACAATTCTGCCGTTAGGATCAGTGCAGCGGGCATCTTCACCTTAGAAGGCGCTGTTCGCTTCACCAAGACCCCAACAGGTCGGGTTGAAGTCGACCTTCCGCTATCCAGTGTTGCCATCAGCATTCCGGACGGTGAGGGTGGTTTAGAAGAGGCATTCGGCCTGTCAGGCGCGGCTCGTTTCTACTTCGGCGGGGCGGAGGGCTTCCAACTTGAGAGTTTGCAGGTTACAGGCTACTCAATCTTCGGAGTAGGGGCCACCATCCCACCGAGTGCCAGTTCGCTGCGGGCACCGACGGCGGATCTGGCTGGACCGACCAATGGCTCCGTCGTCAAGGTCGATGATCTCGACTATCTCTATGTCGTGTTCAATGATGTCAACCGGGTCGGACTGAACGACGCATCGATAGAAGATGCCGGCCAGGAATTCAGCATCTCGGCAGCGAAGTCAGATGGTACCCCGGTTACCATCAGTGTCAATGGCGCCGGTGAGAAGGTGCTTGATGCCAACAATGACCGGACGTTCCGCTACCTGTTGAATACGGACGGGCTGGACGCGGCAACCACACTGGTCAACATACAGGTCTCTTTCCTCGCCAACAGTTGGTCAGATAGCCAAGGCAAGGGCAATTCAGCCGAGAGCGAGCGTTTTGTTGTTTACCAGAGCGTTAAGCCGGTTCTTGATGCGCCTTATGCAATTCTCGCCAACCCGATGAACGGTGGCATAATCAGCACCCAGAGCCTCAACGCCAAACGTTACATTGATGTCACCTTTGTCAGCCCGACAGGAGCCTTCGTTGATCCGGATACCCTCAATGGCGATGAGATCAAGCTAAGCGGTATCGGCGCGACCAATATAGATAAGACGGCAACAACCGGTTTCGTGATTGGTTCGATCCAGCGCATCACGGCATCAACCTATCGCTTTTACATACAGCCGAAGGCGGGCGTCGAGCCGGGGCAGACTTTTGTTGACGGCGAGATCAGCGTACAGTTCGTGGCCAGCAGTTGGAGTGTGGGCACCGGCAGTGCTGCCATTGCCAATGTCGGTACCTACGCTACCTTCACTGTCTCCGGGCAGGTGCAGGATGCCGCCACGGCAACCAATGGCATTACTCTCGGTCCGCTCACACTTGAAGGCCCGTCGATTAGCCTCGCTAAAGTCGGCTTCGAAGGCGGTCAACTAGTCCTGTCAATCGCCATAGGTGTCAACCGCGCTGCCCTCAATTTTGGCGGCAGCCAGGGAGACAGCGGTGTCACTGCCGAAGTGACCGGCCTTGTCGGCACCTTCGACATCAACGTCGATATTGGTTTAGCCCTTGAGGCGGTTACCCAGGGTGGCAACATTGTCGACGCCTTCAGCGTGCCGGGCAAGTTCCGCATCGACATCGCCTCCCTGAATATTGAAGTTCCGGATCTCCTCAAGGTCTCCGGTACCGGCATTGTCATCAATTACGACCCGAATTACGACGCCGAGGCTAACGGCGGAGCCCGCCAGGAAATCGTGGTGGTGCAGACGGCCAGCATCGTCTTCCCGAAATTTGATATTGCCGGTTCGATTGCCCCGAGTGGAACCAACCCCGGCCTGGTTGTTTATGAAGACGGTTTTAAGCTGGGCCAGGCAGTGCTGAGTTACGGCACCACCTCTACGGGGGCCGCCATTAAGCTCGGTAGCATCCTCGAGTTCGACGATATCCGTATCGGCGTGACTGATTTTGAATTGACCTTTGGCAGCACTTTCAAGTTCACTGGGACAATGTACATTGCCACCGGTGGCGCCAAGTTCCTGCCCGGTAAGCCGATCTCCGCATCAATTACCGACCGGACCTCCGGGGAGCTTGCGTCAGATACCGAAGCCCTACGCGTAGCCATTGATTTCGGTGAAGACGGCAAGGTCAAGGGATTCATCTTCAAAGCCGACACCATGCGGGTTTCCCTTGGCCAGTTCTTGACCCTTACCGGCACTGACATCTATATCAATACCGGAGCGGCGGATAACGAGGAATTGGTCAGCTTCGGCGCGATCGGTGCGGAAGTGAAGGTCGGTTCTCTGGTGCTGGGCGGCGAAGGCCGCAACTTCGCCTTCCTCGGTGATGGCACCTTTGTTACCAAGGCTGGCTTCGGGGTATTCCTCAGTGTTGGTTCTGCCACTGGCGGTAGCTTCAAATGGCCTGCATGGCTGCCGATACGCATCACCGAACTCGGCATCACCTGGGATGACATCCAGAACAATCCGGCTGACTTCAAGTTGACCCTTTCGGCATCCGTCACCGGCATCCAGGGGATGGCAGGGATTGAATTCTCCGGCACCATTGAGGGTGTTGTGATCGATGTCGGCAAACTGTTTGCCGGCCAATTCCCGATTGTCGATATCGCCTCAATCGGCGTGACCCTGCGCGGTGACCTCTTCGGTGGCCAAATCAATGCCGGTTTGATCGGCGGTATCCTCAAAGTCGATGCTTTGGGCAACCCGATTGGCACCTTCGATACCACTACACCGGTTGAGGATCGCATCTTCTTTGTTGGCGTCGAAGGCGGCTTCTCCTTTTCCGGAGTGGGCGGCTTTACCATTCGCTTCGCGATTTCCGAACTCGGGCCGCTCGGCGTGTTCATCAGTGCATCAATACCTGGCGGAATCCTGCTTGAGCCGAATACCGGGCTTTCGATCAATGATTTTTCGGCTGGCGTCGAATTTTTCAAGTCGTTGCCATCAATTGAAAATCCTGAAGAATTGCGTGGCCCGGCATTCGACCTGCCGACCGGACAGAGTGCCGAGGAGTGGCTGGCTTCCGTCAAACAGCAGGTCGTTAACCAGTACCAGGCAATGAAGGCGAACCCATCAATCCCCGGCTTCCTTGCCGCCTTCACCTCGCCAATGCTGATCACAGGCGGGGCCAAGGTCTTCACCATGTATACCTCAAAGGAGGTGTTCAACGGCGAGGTGGTGATCCGCTTCAGCACTGACGGCAAGTTCCTGATCATCGGCAAGCTCAACTTCGCTGCCGACAACCTGAGCATCAGCGGTAAGCTCTATGCCGATCTGAGCAAGATCGCGGCTGGTGAGGCGACCGTCCTGTTCCTGGCCGATATTCCTGATCAGGTGCAGCTATTGACCATCGACGGCAAGCTCAAGATGGGCTTCCGAAATGCCTATGGTGAAGAAGTTTCCTTCCAGGTTGTGGACCCACGTACGGGCCAGCCATACACGAATCTTGCTGGTCCCAATAATGGTGGATTGATCGGTGCTGGCAGCATCAATGGCCGCGGCTTTGTCGATATTGAGTTCCCTGAGACGGCTGGGACGCTGAATACGGATTCGGGTGATGTTACGGTGACTGGCACCCTGAGCGCAGCTTCGATCCTTGATCTGGCACCTGAATTTATCCTTCAGTCGAGTAATGGCGCTGTGCTTGATATGACCCAGGTTCCAGTGCATATGTACGGCAACACCTTCCGTTTCTGGACCCAGGGTGATGTCTCGACCGGAGTCAGTATCATCTTCCTCAAGGAAACCTGGTCTTATTTCGCAGCAAATGGCGAAGAACTCTTTAACCAGATTGGCGCTTTTGAAGATGCTGATGGTGTGGAGCAGGGGATGACCCCTGCCGCTGGTAGTGTTCTTGTGGCAAGCCTTGTGGCACCGTATATTGACATTAAATTTATCGGCAGTATCGATGCCGATGTAGATGATGCTTTCTTGATGGATTTGGCCGCCAGTGGCCAGGCGATCTTCAACCTTAGAAATGGTGCTGAACTGGTCATCCCATTGAGCAGCGAAGCCCCTACGGTTCTTGGTAACGGCATGATTCGCTACTTTTTTACCGAGCCTCTGCCTCCAGGAGATTATGTGGTTGAATTCCTATCCTTCGCTGGCGACGAAGGTTGGCAAGATTCCAGCGAGGCCGGCAGCGCAGCCGCAACGAAGACCTTCTCGGTGGTGATGCCGACTGCTGCTATAGCGGCTCCGTTTACAGCCAATAACAATATCGTTGATGTCAACGTTCTGAACGCTCAGGTCGATGAGGCCCCCGGCGACTATTATATCGACGTGATCTTCACCCCGACTCCGGGGAGCGGTCTTGATTACGATTCGATTCTTGATACCCAAGCTGAGTTCACTCTCGATACTGATGAAGTAGCTGGCCGGCCGATTCCAATCTCCCTGGCTCTCAATGCCGACTTTGTTATGGAAGCCTCGGAGGTCAAGTACGAAAACGGCGATTTGGCGGATGCCGTTCTGTTGGCCCAGGAAGGAATCACCCGCTTCCGTTACCTGCTTGATATAACAGAATTCACTGTCGGTGAGATCGAGATAGTTTTCGCGTCGGATAGTTGGGCAGACAGTGCAGGTAATTTCGGTGAGGTGGGCGGTGATTCCGAAAACGAAAACAAAAGGGTCTTTATCGTCGAAGGACCGACAGCCAGTCTGGTTAGCCCCGGCAATGAAAGCAATATCGATATCGGTGAACTGAACAACCGCAACTATATCGATGTGACCTTCCCGGACGCACCAACCGGGTATATCATCGATGACAGCAGCATCACCGACTTGACCTCAGAATTCACCCTGAGTGGACCCGGTCTCGGCAGCATCGCTCTCGATAATGGACAGACTCCAATTCAGGATCCCGAAAACGACGGTAGTGACAATACCTTCCGCTACTGGATCAGCGGGCGGTTTGCTGATGGTGACGTGGACCTGACCTTCACTCCGGGCAGTTGGTCCTTCACACCGAGCTCGGCGCCGGCGTCGCCAACGGTCACCACGCTGACTCTGGATGATCCGAGCTACATTACGGTTGATTTTGACTCGGCCCCTGCCGGTTATCAGATTGATCCTGAATCAATCCTGGATCTCGAAGTCGAGTTTGGTTTGAGCTACAGCGGCCCAGGCAGTATCGAACTGGTGGGCGACGAAGCACCGCTCCGCGACGGCGAAACTAACAGCTACCGGTTCCGTGTCTCCGGCGACTTCGTCTCCGACGGCAGCCAGAACGTCACCCTGACTTTCGGTACTGAAGCAGCCTGGTCGTTCACTCAGGATGATTATGCTCCTGGTAGCGACACATGGACCAGTTCCACCGATGACAACAACCGGACATATATTGATATCCTGGTGAAACCCTCGGTCGATATCACGCCTGGAGAGTCGCCGATCACGATCGACAATAATCTCGAAGCAAGTGAAATCAAGTTATGGGTTGACTTCGATGCGGATATCCTAGAGGCTTATCCTGGACTCACCGTCGATTCGATCATGCACCTGGACGGCGATTTTTACCGTGTCTACGTAAATGGCCAGTTTGACAAAGGGCCGGTCGATGTTGAATTCACTGAAGGTGCTATCGTCGACTCAGTGGGTCATGAGAACCGCACGCTTGTGCAGAGCTTCACTGTCCAAGGCCCGACCGGTGCGATCCAGGGACCGCAGGCTGGTGACAGCATCGGTATCCTGTCGCAGAACAAGCGCGGCTTTATCGATGCCACCTTCGGTTTCCCGGATGGCACAGTTCTCGATCCTGAGTCGATCTATGACCTTGAGGCCGAGTTCGCCATCAATTCAACCGGTATTGAGCTGGATAATGAACAGGCCCCTGTTCTTATTAATCAGGATGGCAGCAGCTACACCTTCCGTTACTGGACCATCGGCAGTTACACAGGCGGCAGCCTGACGGTAACGCTGATTGCCGAAAGTTTCAGCTTCCAGGACGGTTCCCTGAGTACCGCAATCGACATCCTGACGATTGCGGATCCGAGTACCGTCAATCTCACCTACATTGATGTCAACTATCAGCCGACCAGCGGTTTTGTGCTGGATATAGATTCGATTGTCGACAACGGCACATCGGACGATCAGGAATTCGATCTGACCGGTGCGGCTGCTGTGGCGGTCACTCAGTCCACTGATTTGGCCCCGCTACGCCTGACCAATAGCAATACCTTCCGCTACTTCCTCGAAGGCGACTTTGCCGCTGGTAAGATCACCGTCAGCTTTAGCCCAGACAGCTTCTTCTCGGTCGACACTGATCTGCCTGGTATCCAATCCGGCATCGGCAACCTGGCCAAGGATGAGAGCTTCACCATCCAGGAACTGACCGCTGAAATCATCAACCCGCGTGACGGTGTAACTATTGACAGCGACCTGCTGAACAATCGAGGTTATATTGATGTCGCGTTTACCATCCCGGCTGAAGCGGCCGACCTGGACGTCGCCTCTGTTACCGACTTTGATCCTGAATTCACTGTAGCGTTGGCCAATGATGCTGTCTTTGCACTGGATGACAGCCAGGCTCCGGTTCGGATTGGCGAGACTTACACCTTCCGTTACTGGTACACCGGTCTCTATTCGGATGACGTGACGTTAAGCCTCATTGAAGAGAGCGTTACGTTCGTGAAGGTTGATGGGGAGACCATTGGCAATACCGCCGTTGCTGATTTTACAGATTTTACCGATGGTGGACTGACCTACATCGACGTTCGCTTCCACACTGCCGGTGACGTTGCGCTGGATGCCGATTCAATCCTTGACACGGATGATCCGGAATTCAGGCTTTCCGGTGCCGGTCTTGGTATTGGTGATGGCGCTGCGGCACTCATAGCCGGCATGGCTCCGACGCAACTCGGCTCCAGCAATGACGGTATTGATAATGATAACGATGGCCAGGTCGATGAGGCCGACGAGGATGTCTGTCGTTTCTACGTCAGCCGTGGCTTCGTCAAGGGGCCGGTTACTGTCGAATTTATCGCCGGCTCCTGGCTTGATGAGTCTGCAAACCCGGGAACCGCCAGCAGTGCCAGCTTCCAGGTTTTGGAAACCCTGAAAGATGAGAGCGGCAAGCCTGCGCAAGAAGTTGAGAGGGTCTTCTTTATCGAGATATCCGGCGGCATCAAGCTGCAGGGCCTTGGTTTCCTTGATGAGCCTATCATTGATATCCGTGGTAAGGTTTCGTTGGAAATCGGTGCCGACAGTTTCACTCTCGATGCCTCCGGAACCATCAAGATCATCAAACTCGGCAATATTGGTTCTGCGGCAGCACGCTTTGTTCTGAAGACTGGCAACACTGTCTCCGGTTATCCCGAGTTTTGGGGTGTGGCCAAGATCCAGGCAAATCTCGACTTCCTGAAGAACGTCGGCATCTTTGCGGAGGGCAGCGCTCTTCTGCAGGTCAACATGTCCTCGACGGCCAAGACCGAAAAGATCGTTTTGGAAGGAATCCCCGGCGATCTCATTCAAGAGGATCTGGAGTTGTCAAGTTCCTCCCTGTCCACAGCGCCTTTGGCCGAAGTTGAGATACCGGCGGCATGGGTAACATCGCTCAACAGTCTGAACATCGATGATCCCAACACGGGCATCATTGATACGGTCGACTTTACCGGTGCCTTGGTGCAAACCATTATCACCGGCCGGAAATGGAAGATCATCACAAAGGTTGATGATGGCAAGGGTGGGACCAAAAACAGCTCCGTCTTCTTCGTCGAATACGATTCCTCAGACGGCACACTAGATCTTCGTGCAGAAGCCCAGACCTTTGAACTGGCTGCAGCGTCGTTTACCATCGAAATTGTTGGCTCTCTCAAGCTCAAGGCCAATGGTTCCTCCGACCCGAATGCGGATAACTGGGTTGAAATGTTCGGTGGTTTCTACCTGAGCATTACCCCGGAACGCTTCGAGCTGTTCGTCAAGGCTTATGTCAAGGTTCCGGTCCTCGGTCTCGAAGGTGACGCTCTCGGTCTGTTGATCATCGATGGCAGATTTTCGGGCCCCGGTATCCCAGGCATCGCCATGTTGCTGAACGTTGAGTTGAGTTTTGGCAGCTCGCCGCCGGACAGCCCCGATGACGACCGTGGCGAGGTGTCTGCCCTTGATGGCATCTTCGAACTGAAAGGCAGTGTTGTCCTTACGCTCAACACCACCCTGCGCGAGCAGATCTTCGAGATACCGGACAGCTTCCTGGCACTGTTGCCGGACGATGCGGCGACCACGGTTGAAATTTATGACAGCGCCCCGGGCCTTGACGGATCGCGCTCGTCAGAGGCGGGAGTCAACCCCGCGATCTATATCTCCGCGAACATACAGGGCAGTATTACCCTGTTCGATACCATCACCCTGACTGGTTTTATCGGTTTTACCGCCAGTGTCGATACCAGCGGTAATGCCTTTGTCCGGATTTCCGGTGCAGTCAGCACCAAGATTGACTATGTCGGTGCACTCTCCGGCAGCATGGACCTGATGTTCTACACCAACCTGGACGGTGAAGGGCCAGGTCTCCTTGGCCGTGTTCAATTGGCGATTGCCGACGGCGGCATGATTCCGGGTGTAGAGATACGCGGGCAGTTCCTGCTCGAGATCAACACCTACGGGTCAGCCAAAGTCATCCAGAGCTTCCAGACCAATGCCGAGGCCGATCCGGCCTATTCAGGTCCGCAAGCGGACATCCTGGCCACCGAGCCTGACACCGGGCTCTTTGTCATTGGTGATGTAACCATTGAATCAGGGTTGAGCCTGGTGCTTGCCGGCAAACTGGTGCTCGGGCCGGTACTCGAGATAGAAGGCCGATTCGAATTTTCTATTCGCCCCGACTCTGTCGAGATCAAGGCTCTGGCCAGGATGAAGCTGCTCGGCGTCGGTGAATTCGACATCAACGCTGTTCTCCGCGTCGATGCTGATGGTTTTGCGGCATATATTAATGTTGACATCAGCGCCGGGTTTGGCGGCGATCTGGGTCTGCAGTTCAACGTCGGTGCCACCCTGGAGCTGTACATTGGCTCTCTGGATGCAAAAGTTCTTACTCTTGCTGATAACACGACGGAAGTCACTGTGAAGCAGGGCTTTAAGCTAGAGATGCACGGTTCCGTGACCTTCCTCGGTTTTGCGGAAGCCTCCGGCAGTGTGATCATTACCTTGCAGGCCCAGCAGTTCTCGATTGAGTTTGATGTGTCGATGCATCTCGGACCGCTCAGCGTAGCGGCCAAAGGCGGCGCGGCAATCTACAACGATGGAATCGCGCTGCTGCTTGATGTTCAAGTCGAAGCCAACATCTTTGAAGTCATCAAGATCAAGGCCGGCGGGACCATGCAGTTGAACACCTCCTCATCAGCACGGACTCTCGTCGGAATCACTATGCCTGGCAACAGCTTCATCCTTGCCCTCAACGGCTCAGTCAAGTTCCTTGAAGTCCTTAAATTCGACGCCAGTTTCCTACTTGCTGTCGGTTACGAAGGAGTCGGCTCATGGAAGGTTGAGTTTGCTACCAGTCTGGATTTCTTCGGTCTGGCCAAAATGAGTGCCAGCGGCTTTTTTAACTACAAGGGACATTTCCATATCACCCTGGATGGCGGATTTACGCTTGGTACGGACAGCTTTGGGCTGAAGACCAGCTTCCATTTCGAAGTTGGTTTCGGTGAACGCCAGGTGGCAGGCGAGCCCGAAGGAATCACCGAGTACTACTTCACGGTCGGTGCCAGCGGTTCCGCTAAACTGCGAGCCTTTGGTTTCACCTTTGCCGGTGTCTCAATCGGCTTCGATGTTACTGCTGCAGGATCCGGGCGGGTGCCAATCGTTGTCAGTGCCAAGGCCACTCTTGAGTTCCTCTTCTTCGATGTTTCAGTCTCGATGAGCTTCACTCTTGGTTATATCGAATTGCCCAGAATCGTTTATCTGGCTGGTAATGCCAGCGGAGACACCCGATTGTGGGATGCCGGTGGTGCACTTTATCTCAACATGGGCTCGCGGAATACCGAACGAGGCATCGCCGAAGGCGCGGAAGGTGAGATTTATATTATTGAGCACGTCGGCAGTGATGATAACGGCGAGATCGTTCGCGTCAAGTTCAGCGGGCGTGAGAAGATCTACCGTGGAGTCACCAGCATCCATGCCAACGGGGGAGCCGGAGACGATCACATCTACGTCGGTGAAGGTGTCACGTCTGATGTCTATTTCTCGGGCGGTACCGGCAATGATGTATTCATTTATGACGGTAGCGGTTCAGCAGAGATATATGGAAACGAAGGCCTGGATTACATCGTTACCGGGGAGAACGCGTCCGGCACGATTCTTCTGGATGGTGGAGCAGACCAGGATTACATCGTCCATAACGGCGCCGGGCCGGCTACTATAAACGGTGGTGATGATGAGGATAAGATCTACGGTGGTAAAGGTAATGACATCATTACGGGCGGTGATGGTAACGATGAAATTTATGGTCGGGGCGGCACAGACGATATTGATGGCCAGGGTGGCGACGATCTTATCCGCCTGCTGCTCGGACAACTCGAACTGAGTGAGGTCAATGGGGGCGAGGTCGACGAGACTGACGGCGATACCTTGGAAATCACTGCTTCGCCGCAGAATGATGTGTTGGTTGTTGCAGGGGCCGGAACTTCGAAAATCAAGATCACTACTTTTGATGGTGATACTGCCTCCGGTTCCATCACAGGAACCCATTTCGAAAATATTCTGCTGTTTGCACAAGGTGGTGCTGATCAGATCACTGTCGAATCTCTCAAAGGCTCCGGTGTGGAAGAAGTCGACCTCGATCTTGGCACTGGCAGTGCAGACAAGGTGACGATCAAGGGTACTGGCTTTGCCGACCAGTTTGAACTGAGCAACGGGTCAGTGAAGACTGCTGCTCATTGGGAAGGTAGCGCTGCTATTAACGTCAACGTGATCAATAGCGTCCGCAGCCAGGGCGATACCTTAACGATTGATGGCCAGGGCGGCAACGACACCATCGACGCTTCAACACTGAGTAGCGATCTGCTTGCCCTGAAGCTGGTCGGTGGAGCCGGCAACGATAGAATCATCGGTTCCCCGTACAACGACGTGATTGACAGCGGCGTTGGCAATGACCGGGTGACGGGCGAGACTGGTCTCGACACCTTCTATGATGTGAGTCCGGATGGTGAAATTGACACGCTTGTCGAGAGTTTCAACGACGATATGGGCCTGTTCAATAACACCCTGATCATCGGCACTCTGCTTGATCAGAACGGGACGAAAAACTTCGAGGTTGGCAAGACTTCGACCAACGAGTTGACCGATGCTGGTGATCGCTGGGCCTCGGGGGCGACCGTAGAGGACTTGAAGAACCTTTTCGAACGCGCCGAGTTGACCGGTGACACAGGCAACAACACGATCGTTGTCAACGATTTGGACAATGTCATCCGAATAGGGACGCAAAGTCGCAACGTAACTAGTTGGAGCGGTAGCGTCTGGCTGGATAACGACAGCAATGATACAGCTTATCCCGAGCATTACCTGGTCACGGTTTGTCTTGGTGATACGACTCAGGTGCATATTGCTGATTCCACTGGCAGCAATGATCGCTTGGTTGTTACGGGTAGCAGTGCTTCCGACTGGTTGACACTATCTGCAGACAAAGCTGTCGTATACGATACCCATCATGAGCCAGATTGGTTGGACCCGGATGTTTCCGGTCTGTTTGACCGCATCAAGGCGAGTGGTGATCGCAATATCAACTTGGCCCGAATCACTTTCGGTGGCGTGAATTTCGTCGAAGTCAATACGCGTGAAGGTGATGATCGGATTGCGGTACAGGCGATCAACGACTCGACCGTAATCAACCTGGCCGCAGGCAGCGATATAGTCAACATAGGTAGTAATGCCGGAGTCGAAAGCGCCACCCGGTTTGGTGCCGGTGATCTCAATACGATCAATGCATCGCTAACGATCAATGGCCAGGGCATCAATGACTACGATGTTGTGACTTTGGACGATACTGATGACTCTTATGACAACTACGGTACGCTGACCGCAACGACGATCACCAACGGCATTGCCGGAACCACTGGCCTGACCTTGATGGGTGCAGACGGCGATATTACCTACGGCACCCTGGAAGAGTTGAATATCAACCTGGGTAGCACGAACCCCTGTAACGTCTTCAGTATCGAGAGTACTCATGGCGGGGCTTCGGTAACAACCCTTACCAGTGGCACTGGTAACGATGTTATCAATATCGAAACGATTGCTGGCAGAACCACCGTCGAGACCGGTGGCGGCAGCGATATCGTTCGTGTCGGTAACACCACGGCGCACGTTGGCCAGATTCTTGGTGCTATTGATGCGTTCGGCAGCTCTTTAAATGCCATCGAAGCCAGGCTTATCGTTGTTGATGAAGAGGGTAGTCACGATTACCTGAAGGTTTATGACAGCGGCGATGGCACCGCAGAGAATGGTGAGCTCAGGTCTGATGAAATTGTCGGTCTCGGCATGATCCTGGGGATCGAATATCAGGGCTTCGAACTGCTGACTCTCTGGCTGAGTAATAATGACAATGGCCTGTATATTGATTCCACCCACGAAGCTGTGACACAGATTGATACCGGTGACGAGACGCCCCTCATCAATGGCACCAACGACGTCATCAATATTAACAGCATATCCGGCACCACGACGATTGATATGGGTGATGGCAACGACATCGTTCGTGTTAATTACGATAAAAACGAGGACCAGACTTTTGTCAGTGGCATTGATGGTGAATTGACCCTGCACGGCCAGCAAGGCAGCGACAAGTACGATATCGGCCTGGCCGGTGGAATTTCCTCACGCATCAACGTGTTTGACGAATCCAGAGGTGATACGGGCATCGATCGTTTGCGCATCTATGGCACCAACGAGACCGATTTCTTCCTGTTGCGGGCCAACCAGGATATCGGCCAGGGCATGGTTGCGGCCATTGAGGTTGACGAGAATCGTGAGCCGGTGCAGGGCGGCGTCATCGAACGGATCAATTATGATGGCGACATCAACGGGGCCATCGAAATTTACGGCCGTGATGGCAATGACACCTTCGTTCTCGACGATAATCTCTCGCCAACTGTAATCTTCGGTGATGCCGGTAACGATACCTTTCAGATCGGTCAGGTCTTCCTCTCTGCGCGCGACGGCAGCAACCCGGACAACGGTCTGGCCGAGGAAGACTACTTCGAAACTACCCAGATCACCCGCGGCTTCCTGAGCAACGGCATCAGTGAAAACACCACCCTCTTCGGTGGTGTCGGCAACGACAACTTTACGGTCTATAGCAACAAGGCAGAGCTTTTCCTCTTCGGCGATGAGGACGATGATACTTTTACCGTGCGGGCTTTTGTCAAGGTTGACCCGAATGATCCGAAGGCGCCTTACACCAATATCAACGGCGGCCAGGGAGCTGACTTCATCTCCTTCACTGTTAATGCTCCGGTACGCATTGATGGCGGTGATGGTTTCGACACCCTGACTGTGATTGGCACTGAATTCGGTGACGATTTCGTCATCAGCGACCAGGGTGTCTACGGTGCAGGTCTCTTTGTTACCTATACCGGCCTGGAAAAGATTGTTGTTGATGCCATTGAGGGCAACGACCGCTTTTTCATCGAAAGCACCAGCAAAGATGTGGCCCTGGAAGTGGTCGGCGGCCTAGGTAGCGATACCTTCCACGTTGGTGGTAGCAACGGTGAAGCAGTCACCGTGGTCAGTAACAATCTGGAGGGTCACAGCGGTCTGATCATAAACACCGTCGGCAGCGACGATCCTGATTACCAGAATGTTTATGTCCAGGATATTTCGGCGAATGTTGCCGATAATGATGAGGCCGGTATCGTCGTCTTGCTGAACCAGGGGCCGTTGCGAGTCTTTGAGGACCCCCTGGCTGATGCGGGCTTGATTTTTAATACATACATGGTCGTTCTGACCCGTGCGCCGGAAGATAACGTGCTGGTGTCAGCTTCTCCGGTCTCTCTGCGTGAAAGCGAGCAGCGCGCCGGTGGTGAGGGCATCGCGCTGAATGGCAGTGTCGATGGCGTTTCGTTACTTTTCACCCGCACCAACTGGTTCATCCCGCAAATGATTACGGTCACGGCCCCGGATGACATGCTGGCCGAAGGTATCCGCAACATAAACATCCAGCACAAGGTGACTCAGGGTAGCAGTCCGAAGGATGGCGATGCGTATGATGGTCTGATTGCTCTCGGTGTCGTGGTCGAAGTCGTTGATGATGATTCTGCCTCGGTTTTGATCGCTCCGATCAATGATGATGCCGGGATTGCCGATTTCCCGAACGAATATGACACGCTGGTTGCTGAAGGCGGCCTGAACAGCGACCCGGCCCCGGTGGCCTTGCTGCAGGATGTTTACCGGATTGTTCTCACCAAAGCTCCGACAGGGACGGTCGTTGTTAATCTGACCAACATCGGTAGTGACGGGCTGAGCGAAGATGGCCAGTTGCGGGTCATTTCAATCAGTGGCGCCGGCAATACCGGTTCGCAGGACTCGGTAAGCTTCAATGCCGACAACTGGAATATCCCGGTATCAATCACGATCGCAGCGGAAGAAGATTTCGACAAGGAAGCCACCCATTACTCGCGGATCAACCACGAAGTTGACGAGAGCACACTGGATGAGTTTCTGGGAGTTACAGTTGATGATGTGACCAACGGCCTCGCTGCCAAGGTCAATGGCGATCTCGAACAAAAACGGGATGCTTCCGTCCAATATACCGCTGTTGACATTGAAGTTATCGGGGTTCCCGTTGCTGGTGATCTTTGGAGAGTCTTCCTCAATGGAACCGAAGTGGATGCGTACACTGTGCTATATGGGGAAAGCGTGACAAATATCGCAAGCACCCTGGCCGGACTTATCTCTGCTGAGGCAAACGTTACAGCAGATACGGTACTTAACGGTTCAGGTATAGGAAGTGTCATTCGTGTGACGGCTGCTGAAGGGACGATCTTCGCCATCCGAATCACCGTTGCTCCCGTTGGAATCAACGCCCCGGACGGCAAGGATACTGAAGGCAATGACTACGTCAGTGGCGTTAGATTTAGCTCCACTTCAAACACTTCCCTTGTTATAGATGGCAATGCTTTTGATGCTGCAATGAGCGCTCCTTTTACGAACGCAGTTGTTACTTTTTCCGGAACGCCGCAGGTGGGTGAGAACTGGGTACTGATTGTGAATAGAGTCGCGTTTGTTCATTCCGTTCAATACGGTGATGCCTTGTTTGATGTTGTCAATGCCCTACAAGAACAACTGACTGACGCCGGATACACTATTGACAGCCCGGATGCTGACGATGATGATGTGCTCGCATTCAGCGGCGCCGGGTTACTTACTGTATCTTTTGCAGCCACGGGTGAGTCGAACGGCAGCGCTGTGAATACCGGCACCATGGCAGACGTTACCTTTGACAATGATCAGAGTGAACCGGCATGGACTTCTGCAGAGATTCAACTCATGGGGGCGGTAACGAGTGGTCCTGCAACGGCGATTGGTGCCGTCTGGACGGTGATCCTCAATGGCGAAGAATTCTCCTACGTTCTCGCTGACACGGAAACCCTGAGTGATGTGGCTGATGGCCTGGCCGATGCCATCAATCTGGATAGTAATCTTTTTATTGCCAGCTATCTCAGTGCCGACGCGGAGATCACTGGCACACAACTCAAGGACGATGTTTGGTCCGTTACTTTGAATGGCGTTACTTTGGGAACAACTTACACGGTTCCCAGTGGTGGAACGCTGATAGATATCGCAAGCAGCCTTGCCGCAATCATTGCTGCGGAGGACAACTTCACCGGTGTTTCCAACCTGGATTCGGGGGTCCTCGGCGAGACAATTCATCTGGCCGCTGATGATGGTTCACTTTTCACCATTGAGATTAACGTTGTCGGTATCAACACACAGAGTAGCGCCGCGGTCTCTGGTGAAGCGACGTCCTCGACTGGTGACTCTCTCGTGGTTACCTCACTTGATGGCAGTCCGTTTACAGTGTATGTCACGCGTGCCGACAATGCGTCTCAGGTTGGCGAATTGCCGACGGGTGGTACAGTAGATGACTTATCGTCTCACTCTACCGAGAGCAGCGATCCGACTTATTGGGCCAAGCGGGTTCTTTCCTTGAGTGCGACTGCCGACATGATCGTAGAGGGCGTTTCCTGGACGCTGACTCTATATGGGCGGTCTGCTGACTATACCGCTGGCGCCAATCGTGAAGTGATTCGGCCTGATTCCCATGATGTCCGCATCATTGATAACGATGCGCCTGGTGTCCTGATCCTGCAATCCGGTGATTCCACTACGGTGGTCGAGCCGACCGAAACCGTGTTGCTTGGCTCAGGCTTCCTGAGCTCCACCGATGAAGCCCGTCTCCGCCTGACTGGTGTCCCGGGCGATGGTGAAACCTGGACAGTCATTTTGACTGTTCTGAACAACGACGGTGGCGTGCCGGAACCGATTACTTATAAAGCCACCCATTTCGTGACGAATGGTGAGAGTCTTGGCGATATTCTGAACACCCTGATCGACAAAGCCGCTTATATCAACCAGGATAGTTCGGGTACGTTAGCTGCCGAAGACCCGACCTATCTCAGTTGGAATATTGCACTGCAAGAGGATCCGACCCTGCCGGATACCTTACTGGTCAGAAGTGACGAGATCTTCTTTGGTATCACTGGCGCACCATTTACCCTGGTCCTTACCGTCAACAGTAGTGGCGGGAATATAGATTACAACGCACCTATCGTGACCACCTACACGGCGATAGCAGCAGAGGACAGCCTGGAAATTACCAACCGCTCTACAGGAGTCGGCATCAACACTGATTTCAGTGTAACCGTCAACATCGCTGGTTCGTCTGTTATCAGCGATGCACCGAGTGCCGGTATCAAGTCGACCCTCAATCTTGGCAGTCAGTCCGTAATCCCCGGGCAGCTCTGGGAGATTGAGTTGACCACTGAAGGGGAAACCAGCCTCTACAGCTATCTGGTGGAGTCCGGCAACCTTCTCTCTGACGTGATTTTGGCGCTTGCTACTGAAATAAACGATCTGGCTACTGTCAAGATAGTCAACAACACAGATGCTCCTTTCACTGCCGTCTCGGCTATTGTTGAAACCACCTCTGATGCGAGTGTTACTTCAGTTGTATTAGGTGGGACGATCAAATATGGCGAGATCTGGACAGTTACTTACGACGGACTGAGCAACTCCGTCACAGTCGGTGGTGCCGTCAATAGCCTGGTAAAAATTGTGGAAGCTCTGGCCAGTGCCATCAACAACAATCCTTATGCTTACAACTATGAAGCCTCGGCATCTGGTTTGACGCTGATTATCGAAAACCTTACGGGCGGCGACTTTAGTACCAGCTTTAACATTACTCCGATCGGCGAGTTCTTTTTCAATAGCATCTTTAGCTGGGGCTACAGCTATGAGAGCAACGGAACTCACGTCGTTGGCACGGGAACTGTTACCAGAATCAGCAACCTGCCGGAAACAGGCAAAATTGTCACTCTGAAAGTTGCCAATCTGACCTACGAGTATGTGATTGGTGCGACCGATACAACCGATACGGTTGCAGAAATATTGGCGGGTAAGGTTAATACGGACAATACAGACGGCAGTGCTACGGGCTTCAGTGCTGTGCTCATCAATTCGACGATTATCGTTAATAAATCCGGCACAGGTGACTTTACGACCACCTACTCGTTCCCGATTACGCTTCCGGCAACACCTGGCAGCGTTGTCGATATTCCGTTGCATGGCGTTCCGGCCGTTGGTGAAGTCTGGAAGGTCACTCTTGCAATTGATTCCGATTTCAGAACCTACAGCTATGCGGTCAGTGATGCCGACGGCACCGTCGATACCTTGGCAGAAGTTGGCGCTGCTTTGGCCGATGCCGTCAATGCCAACCTGATCAAGTTCATTGGAGACTTTGGCACTTCGGTGGCTCGTGAAGTCGGCATCCACGATTCTGTCTTCAATGCCCAGGATATCGACACCAGCAAGTGGAACACCAACGCCAATCCGAATATCACCCTGGCAACCGAACTGCCGCACCTGACGATCCTCGGTACGGGCGACGGCAATGCAGACTTCTATCAATTCGAAATCACTGGTGAGATGATTCTGGCCGCACAGGAGAGCTTTGTAGCGGCGGATGGCGATCTCTCAGACTTTGAAGGACTTCGGGTCGTCTTTGATATAGACCATGGCCTTGATCTGGGCGACAGCTTTTTCTGGTCAGCCTGGCTGAGACTCTGGGAGATCACAGAACCACTGAATCCGGAAGAGCCGAAGACTCCCTCATTAATCACCTCCGGATCAGGCTTCCAGTGGCCGACTCGAGATCCGGGCAGCCCGCTTTTCTGGGATGATTATCTCGAATACAACTTCGAGCAGTCCGGTGTTTATTTCATTGAGGTGACATCAATCTATCCGGATAACGTTGACGGGGTTCCCGAAGGTGCCGACTACCAACTGCACATCTCAATTGAAGAACATGCAGAAGACTCTTTCCTTTTTGCCCCTGATCCTGTTCTGGAGGATGAAGACCGGAACGATACTGCCCAGGAACTTGATCCTGATAACGAGACCACCGACCAGAATGGTGATAATTTTTACACCTTCTATGATCCGGAAGTTGGCAATACCGATCTTGGTTTCGATGGCACCACTAACTACACTACACCCTATACGGTGATACAGAGTGCCGATCCCGAAGACAGCACCTACAGTCCTGATACCTACTCCTTCATCATCAATCGCGAGATGCTGACTTCTCCCGATACGATACTTGGCGATTCTCTGGTTGATGGCAATATCTACTACACCGATATTACGCTGACCCTGGTTGCCGATCAGGTAAATTCCTCTGATGAATGGTTGCTGGGCATTGGCTACCGTGATTATCTGGTCACCGATAAAACGAGCCTGGCTGCCGTTGTCGATGCCTTAGAACTCGCTATCGAAGGCGATGCTACCGTTTCCGGTTACACGATTAGTCAGCCAACATCCACCACCAGCCTGCGTATTCAAAAAACGGCCGGCTTTACTCTCAAGGGGGCCAATTCTGAGGGGCCATTGCAGCAGCAGCTTGAGGATGCCGCCAGCATCAAACGTTCGATCTTTGCTCAAGATTCAGGGCTGCAACCAATTGAGTTCGCCCGTGTTGACGTTACTCTGACGGGAACAACCGTCTTCGCTGACAACTGGGTTCTGACAATTAACGGGATTGATCTCCAGCCCCTCTCAGGTTCTGACAATCCGGACAGCGTTGCGAACAAACTGGTTGCAGCGTTTAACGCAAGCTCCGCGCCGGAACTAAACAACCTGACTATCAGTCGTTCCGGAACAACGCTTACGATCACCGCTTCCGGAACTGCCGGGTTCACCGTTGAAGTTTCGGTCGAAGGAGATGCCCCGCAGGGCAGTGCCATCATAGACAATGCCACACCTTCCAGCCAGCCACTTGTTGCCGATCTCACTGACCAGACCAAGCTGATCGCCTGGAATGCAGCCAGTACGACCGAAAAACTTGAGATCACCCTTGGGACGGGAACGACCGGAGATGTCCACGAGAATGAAGTCTGGTCCATCACTGTCGCGGGCATTACGGCAACATATAAAGCTGATTACAACGACGGCCTGACTCAGATCGCCAATGGCCTTGAAAGTGATTTCGAAAGCAAGGTCGGTGGTTTGAGTATCATTGTCGACTCGCCATTAAACACATTGACATTCTATGGTGCGGATGTCGTCGGTGCTCAGGTGAGTGGCTTCAGTATTACCAAGGCAGAGCCTCATACGGATAGCTCAATCTCTGGTAGCAGCACCTATGCTGCGGCAACGCTGAGTCTCGTTGAACTTGGTCGTTCCGGCGATGGTTCTTCTCCTGATGAGTGGACGCTGGTTCTCCCCGGGGTCTTGGATTTTACCCAGAACTTTATTACTTCACGGGATAACACTGCTGCACTGCTCGTCGCTCAGATTAATGTCGAGGAAACTTACACGGCGACCTACGATACTGCAACGGATACTTTACTGATTGTCAACAGCAGCACGACGGCCTTCACTTCTGACCTGACAGAAAGCCGCAACGACGTTTCCGTCAGCGGCAGCAACATCGTTACCACTGCTGGCGGTAAGACAGTTACCGTAACTCTGGATGAGTTGGATGGCACTTCTGTCGTTGCAAACCAATGGACTGTCACCATCGCTGGCATTTCGATAACTGCTAATGTCGCCAGTACCATGAGTGGTACCAAATCTGCCATTGCAGCAGCAATCAATACGGCACCGCATTCCACGTCTTATAATGCTTCTATTGTCTCCGAAAAACTGGTGATTACAAAAGACGATGACAGCAATGTCGGCACCGTGACTATGAAGGAAACTCGTCATGATATCAGTGTTTCCGGTGGCAATATTGACAGTGCAGTCAAGGCGGCAATCGTCACATTGACCGGGCCGGTTGCGGAAGGTGAAAGCTGGAGCTTTGATCTTGTTGCGAATGCGACGATTGATGTCACCTATTCAACTGAGCTGGGGACGACAATTTATACAATCGACGGGAACCTTGTCCCTGGTCTCAAGTCTGAGGTCGGTAGCTCTTATACGGCAATAGCGAACACCTTAATTCATAGCGGCCAATTGTTTGTCTACAGGTTGGACAACATCGACTTCGCCGTCAGCGTCTCTGGTGATGGTGTCACCAATACGACGATTCCCGAAGGGACCGCACTGGTTAAAGGCAAGCCGGTTCAAACTGTCGTCAAAGTCATTCTTCCTGTCAACGATGCTTATGCCAACACCATCCATGACGTTTGGAAGTTTATTCTGACCAACGGCGGGCAGACCGGTGCCTTTGAATATACTGTTGGTAGTGAGTTGGGTTCCTTCTTCGGCACGAACGCACTGGCCCAATTCCTGGCCGCGGCTATTAATGACGGAATCAACAAAATTGATGGCGAAACAGGTGTTCAAAGTTACGCTTATGCCTCCGGCTTAACCGTGATCGTGGATGATGCCTGGTATGTTTCCGATTTCAAACAAACCAGGCTCCAGCCTTATGCTCTGAGTAATCAAAACTCGGCGGCCCCGGCCATACGCTACGATTGGGTCGAGTACGTGCTTGATGGCGAAGTAACGCCGAGTGTTGGTGATGAGTGGCTGATTACCTTGAATGGCGTCGATATCGTTCAGTCCGGCAAGTCTTACACTTACAAACTTCAGGTGGACGATACCTTGACCATGGCTTTCGTCGCCAGCCGGATTGCCAACGTTATTGATAACGAAGCCGCTTACAATGCATTTGCAGCCGGATCCTCGGTGACGATCGTTGATGAAATTACTAACGGCAGGGATACCTTCACCTTTGGCGCCGCCAGCAACAGCACCGTTCACGTTGTTTTTGATATTGATCACAGCACCCTGCTTGAATACAGCTACGAATTCTTTACCGGCCAGCATGACGCGTATGGCCAACGGATTCTGGATACGGCCAATATCACGGTCGCCCCTGCACTCGAATTGCAGCAGTATGTCGGCTCAAACTGGAATGTCATAGCCGGCAACTGGTACGGTGATGGCACCCGTGACGCCACCTCACCGATCGACAAAGGCAGCGAAACCTTCTTTGATCCGTTCCTTGAATACACCTTTACCGATGGAGATCTGGGCATTGAAAACTCTGCCGAATTCCGGATTCGGGTGACTTCGGTTTTTGTTTACGAATCATCAATCTCCTTCTGGAACTTCAGCTCCAAGCGTTCAGCAGTCTACCCGGAGCTTCAGTATCGATTGATCACTTCGATTCAGCGGCACGATACCAATCTGAACGCCATTGAGCTGAAGGACAAGGTTCTCACTATTGTTGAGGAGGACGGTAAGGGTCAGGTTGCCGTGATTACCGAGTATGATTCTCAGACCAGCGCATATACCCTGACGCCGCTGAATGATTGGGAATTCCTGCCGGAGACTGACAGCCGTTACGAAATTACTTCGCTCCTCTCACTGGAGCCGATTGATGAAGCTGGTAATCCCCTCTATGCTATGGAACTTGATGAAGTACCACTCACCGATACCTATACCGTAGTCTTGACTGCCAAGCCTGATTCCGGCGCAACCGTCATCGTCGACGTGGTGCCGGCACTGACCCGTACTTACAATGCAGACGAAGCTTTCAACCCGGATGCCGCTTTTGGTGAGACCCGCGATCTTCAGGTCCGCACGGCGACAGATCGCGCTATCCTTGAGTTGATAGGCGCCGTTAATGTCAGTAACGGCGAATACTGGATTGTCACTCTCGGCGGAATTGATAGCGTGACTGGCGAAGTCAACACCACCATAAGCACCGATGCCCTGTTGCAGAAGGTCCTCGCTGACCTGGCGGACGGTTCCCTTAAAGGTGCCTCGACCGATAGTCGTGGTGTTCTGGTGGCGGCCAACTACGATGCGACAAATAATGACGTCTTTGTTTACCAGGTGTTGGCAAACGATACGCTTCAGGATGTGGCTGACGCCCTGCGGGCCAGTATTTCAGATATCGGCTACACTGTGGCAACTGAAGGGACGACCCGCTCAATCATGCTGAGCTGTCCGCCGGTAGCCGGAGAAACCTGGACGATCACGCTCAATGATGGTGTGAATCCGTTGAGCACGCACAGTTACACGGTACAACTGCATGACACCTTGGCGCAGGTGGCTACTGAACTCGCAGTCAGCATCAATGCACATTTCGGCACCAACGAACTTGCTAACTTCATAGCAGTTGCCGAAGGCGATACGATTACCATCACCAGTACCCTCGGCAACGATTTTACCCTGGCCTTCACCGGTGACGGCGACGCTTATATCGGTATCCCGCTGACCATAATTTCCGACACAGCCTTTTTCACAGGCTTCGCCATTACCCCGGATACCGCCGGTGGTGCCACTGTTGAAGTCACCCATGACGAGAGCGATCTTTTCCAGAGCGTGGCCGTGGAACTGACCGGTCAGGTGGCTACAGGTGAACTCTGGACGTTAAGCCTCAGCGATCTCGGTGCTGATACGGATGCCATTGTTTCTGTCAATTACACCACCGAGTTCAGGGACGATCTCTCCACAATTGCCAGTATTCTGGCTGATAAACTGCTTGCAACAAACAAGTACGATGTCATTCTGCGCGGTCGCGTACTGACCATCAGCAATGCCACTTTGTCACAAACCTGGGATATCGACGCAGTTGTCACCATAAGCCCTGACAGCCTTGGCAGCGCTGTAATCACCCCGCAGCTAGTTTTTGATGATTCAAACTGGAGCGATCCGCAGATCGTCACCGTCATGGCGATTGATGATGATGTTATCGACGGTAGTGACGCACTGGTCTTCCCGGAATTCGAGGAACGTGTCAATGCCATTCGCGGTCCGTTGACCATCCAGGGCGGTGCTTTGGTCGGTGAAGAGCGTTTCCTCAACGATCCGTTCCGTTTGCCGGAAGAAACCAACAAGCGCCAGTCCGATGGGACATTGACTTCCACAAGCACCAACCTGGAAGGTAACGGGGTGATCACAGACGACGAAGCCTTCCACTTCAGCGGCATCTACGGCGAGCGGCCGGGATTCGATCCGCGCATGAACGGCTTCCCGTTCGAGTTTACTTTCCTTGATGGCCCGGGAATCGACACTTTCCTTGATGTTGAATCGGTCTCCAAAGAGATTCTCTCGATCAGCAACGTTGATCCCTTCAATGTCGACCTGACGATCGACGGCAGTGCTCCCTCCGGCCAGGTTGTCTTCAGCGGTGCCCCCGAGCTGACAGAGACCACGGTGATTACCACGCTGAATCCGAATCTGGAATGGCACGAAGTCGTAGTGAGCCTTACCGGCTCCGCATACCAGGAAGATATTTGGAAGATCGACCTGGATGGTGGTGTCTCGCAATCGTTTACCTTCGACGTTACGGCAGAGAGTAAGGCGCTTTCGAAGATTGCCAGGGAACTGGCTGCACAGATCAATGGCACAATGATCACCGACACTACCACAACCTATCGGGCCGAAGCACTGGTCGATATCCTCGGCAACGCCAAGATCCGCATCTGGGCCGCTGATGGTACGAGTACCTTCAAGGTCAGCTTTGATACCACCGATGCCGCTAGTGCAGGAATCATCCTCAACGGCACACCGAAACAGGATAATTACAGCGTGCTTTTCTCCAGTTCAACAACGGTAAACGGGAAAGGCTGGAACATGGCGGCGTTCGAATTTGTCGTTTCCATCAATCCGGATGACATATGGGTTTTAACGTTGAATGGTGAAACAGAACCAGCAACTTACCAGGTGCAGGGTGGTGACACCGTTGAGACTCTGACTTTCAACCTGGCTGATCTGATCAGTACCGAATTCCTGCCGCTGGTTTCCGGTTATACCGTGACTTTTGCCTCACCGTGGTCGGCTGAGGGCACCAGCACCTTCATCCTCAGCGGAACTCCGGTGGTTGGCGAGACCTGGTCGGTACAACTTGATATCGCCGGAACGATAAAAACCTTTGATCGCCTCGTGCTTGAAGGCGATACTCTCGAAACTATCGCCATGGGCCTGGCCGAGCTCATCAATGCTGATGATTCTGACAGCCTGTCGGCGGAAGCCTACGGCGTGGCCCTGGTCGTTGTGAATGCTGCCGCCAATACCGACAGTGCTGATTTCCTGATCGTCGGTGCCGCGACTGCAGACCCTGACGCTGCTGATGCAACGGTTGCGACGAATAACAGTGCCAGCGTTACGTTGAGTGGTGTGCCGAATGAAGGTGAGACCTGGTTCCTGCAGCTAAGGTTCGAGAACATCGTGGATGCCGAAGAGGGCACAACCGAGATCCTGACCCGCACCTACATCCATGTTGTGACTCGCGTGGACGCCGTGCTCGAAACTCTGGAAGATATTGCCCGGTCGCTGGCAGACCAGATAAGCAACGATTTCGAGGCCGTGGATTTCCTTGCTCTTGCTGATGGGACTTCCCTGGTTATTACGAGCCTGACTGGCAGAGCCTCTGCAGCAACCGTTGATCCGACAAGCTTCGTTGTTGCAACTGATGTTGCCCCGGCCGGTTTCGGTTCCGATATCACTCTGCCAATGTCCGGTACGCCGGTGGCGGGTGATGTATGGTCGGTTGAGCTCGACGGTACAGCTTACTCTTACACTATCGCCCATGGCAACACGCTGAACGAAATAGCCGCAGCCCTGGCTCAGGCCATCAGCAGCGCCGAAGGCGGATTCAGCGCGACTGCTGTTGGCGAGAGCCTGGTCATCAACATTATTTCCGGTGAAGTCGGCGTAAATGCATTCTTTACCGAGGGCTTTACGATCGAACTGACGGGAACGCTGCAGCCCGGTCAGGTCTGGACGCTTATTGTTGATGCTACTTCCTATTCTGTCGTTGCAGGTGATACTCTGGATGAAATTGCCGTTGGATTCGCTGCACAGATTACAGACGCTGTGGCAGATGGCGCAGTGTTGACGATCACGGGAGCCTCTTTGGTTGAACTAAGTACCAGCGGATCGGTTGCCATCGATAGCACGACAATTGATACGGCACTTATTACTCTCAGTGGCACGCCTGCCGCCCGTGAGATCTGGACACTGAACATTGATGGCGCTTCGTTCCATTACACTGTCGCCGAGGGTGACCTGCTGGCTGATATTGCTGCCGGTTGGGTGCTTCTCCTTAATGATCTGCCGAACTTCGCCGCCAAGGCAGAAGGTGATGCTCTCGTGGTCATCAGAACTACCGGCTCCGGCGCTGTTGTGCCGATCTTTGCCTTTGTTGAAGCCGATGCTGCGACGGAACAGCTCTACGCTGTGGATGGTTCAACTGCCGCTTCGATTAGCGTGAATCTCGACGGTCTCCCGGCACCGGGTGAAACCTGGAAGATCCAGCTCGACAGTATCTGGTACGAGTATGTTGCCGATCTGGATGACTCTCTTGCCGATGTCGCTGCAGCCATGGCCTCTGCCATCAATGCCTCTGCCACAGATTTTGTTGCCTATGCCTCTGTCGACACCCTGCTGATTGTTAACCCGGCAGAGACGTTTACCTCTAATTTCACCATCGAGCAGGCGGAAACCCAACTCGGAGCTACTGCTGTTGTCGAAGTTGATGGCAAACAGTCAATTGTACTGGTCACTCCGGCATACGGTATTGAGGCCGAAGCCAACTGGTCTGTGGTTCTTAACGTCGATGGTGCGGTGAGTCTGCATACCTACCGTGTCACGGATACAACGACTACGCTCAAGGATATCGCCCTGGCGCTCGCTGCCGATATCAATGCCAATGCAGACTTCCAGTTCGAAGCCACGGTTGACGACAGCGATCCCGTTGCCATCAAGCTTGTTATTGATCATAGTGGCGGAGCTCATTTCTTCCTGGTTAACAGCGCTGACATCAATGAGTCGACCAGGTCGACGATCGTAACTATCTTTGATGAGCCGGTCAGCGGTTCGCCTGTACTCGCAGCACCGGTTGCCGGTGAAGTATGGACAGTGATTCTTGATAATGGTGAAACCCGCAGCACCATGAGTCATGTCGCTACTCTGGATGAAACCCTGGCCGATATTGCCGTGGCTCTGGCTGATCTGATCAATGCCCAGGCGATTGCGGCATTCATGGCCACGACAGACGGCATGGCTCTGTTGATCGTCAACATCAAAGGTGTTGCTTTTACGACTTTCATCGAAATCACCGTTGTTGGTACAGTTTCAGTTCTTGAAACGACTCGTCAGCAGCAACCCGAAGCCGGCAACAATTACTTCTATGGGCCGGTCAACCTGAACTACCGCGTTGATGAGGTTGAGCAAGTTGACGTGATGAATATTTATCATGGAAACAGCCCGTCGAATGACAACGGTGTTCTCACCGAAAACAGCCTGACCGGTCTCGGCATGGGCGATGAAACGGTTATCGCCGGTCGCGAACTGCCGGGCGGCATCATTTACTACGGCCTTGAGGTTCTGAATGTTGATCTTGGAGCTGGCAACGATAACTTCACCATTGAATCAACGCATGCTGGGGCCACCTATCTCAATTCCGGTGCCGGCGATGATGTGGTTAACGTCGAGACCATCTCTGGCCACACCAATATTCAGGCCGAGGATGGTGCCGATACCATGAACGTTCAAAACGCCGATCAACTGGTCGATCCGATCAACGGCCTGTTGACCATCAGCGGCGGTGGCGATCAGACTGATAGTTTGGCGCAGATTGCCGAGGCGCTGGCATATCTGATCAACATTGATCTTGATGCGGTGACAGCAGGTTACTCTGCTACTGCTACGGGTGCTGTGCTGACAATTTCGAACAGTACTGCGTTTGAAGCGGCATTCAATATCACAGCGGCAGGAAGTGCTGAAACAGCCGGTGGTTCCAGTGTCAACCCGGACACCAGTGCAACGTCAATTACAATCACCCTCACCGGTGATCCCGCTTCTGGCGAAGAATGGTTTGTGACACTGACAGATTTGTCCGGTGATCGGGTATTCACACACATAGTCCGTCCTGGTGACGTGCTGAATGTTGATGACAGCGGTGAAATTGATCCGAATACCGGCACGCTCACCGAACGGACCCTGACCGGTCTTGATATGCCGACCGTTTCCGAAATCCAGACCGTCTATGTCCAGGCCGCTTCAGGGACTTATCAATTACTGATCGTAGACGATCATATCGACCCGGATACAGCGACCACGACACTGATCGATCTCAGTGATACGCCGGAAGACGGTGACATCTGGACACTCACCCTGGGTATTGGCGATCAGTCGGAATCCGTCCTGGTCACGGTTTCTGGTCACTCTTTGGGTGATATTGCTGATGAACTGGCCGAGAAGATCAACAACAGCTCCTTTGGTGTCGATAACGACCATGCCGGATTCACGGCCACGGTCGATGGCAACACCTTGGTGATCGTCAACCTTGACGGCGCTGATTTATCAACCGAACTGGCTGTGGCGCCGGCGCCTGCGACCCTCGGTGGTCTTTTTACCGTTGAATATGTGACTGAGAATGACGAGGCCGTAGAAGAAGAAACCTGGCGAGTGACTTTGGGCGGAAACGCAACGACAAACGAAATCTGGCAACTGTTACTGACCATCGGTGGTCAGACCACAAGCTTTGAGTATGTGGTGACGTCCGGTGGTGAGATCGCAGGTGATATTGCTGAAGCGATTGCCCAGAAACTTGACGTGCATCTTGATGACAACTGGATGGTCGAAGTTGTTGCCAGTGCAATCACAATCACCAAGATTTCTTCTGGCATCTTTGCTGTCGATTTTGAGATCCTGCCGTATCTCACCGATACCGGCGTCACGACAACCACCGTTCAACTGAGCGGCACACCCATTGTTGGTGATACCTGGACGGTCAGTCTCAATGGCAAAGACTACAATGTCTTTATAACTGGTACAACAGACACTCTGGAAGAGATCGCAACTGCCTTGGCTGATCTGATCAATACCGATACCGCTGCTGCTGATTTCACAGTTGTAACCGACGGAAGTGCATTGGTTATCGTCAACCGGAATGGCGTCGACTTCACGACAACGTTCAGCATTGCTCTGGCAGGTTCGGGTCTTCTCGTTGCCGATACGGACGGTGAAATAACCATAGATGATGGTGCAGGGCCGACAACGACCGTTGCCACGCTCAGTGGCGATCCTGTGGCCGGAGAAATTTGGACGATCGCTCTCAATGGTAATACTGACACCACTTATGCTTATGAAGTCAGCGATGCCGATGGCAGCGTCGATACTCTCAAAGAAATTGCCGAGGCGTTGGCTGCACTCATCAACGCTGATGATATCAATGCCGAATATTTTACAGCCGCTGCAGCTCTTGATGCCCTGATCATCATTAACCGGGCTGGTGCTACTTTTACCGCTACCTTCGCCATGACCCAGGCCGACGGGGATCCTGCGGGTTTTGTTACTAATGATTCCGGTGCAACGACCGTCCATGTCGGCTTGAGCGGGACGCCACTTGTCAGTGAGGTCTGGACAATCGTACTCAACGATAATGCCGGTACGACCTACGGTCATACAGTCAGTGATACTGGCGGAGTCGATACTCTTGCAGAAATCGCTCAGGGCCTGGCGGACCTGATTAACGTTGAGGACACCATCTTTACTGCCGTTGTGTCCGGTGATTCACTCCTGATCGTTGACCGTGACGGTGGTGACTTTACCGCGGCCCTGGTAGTGACCCCGACCACTGTCGTTGATGCTACAACCTCAGATGTGACGACAAGAATTGTGACCCTGGGCGGCGTGCCGATCAATAACGATACCTGGGCTCTCGTTCTTGATGGCGATCCGAGTACAACCTACACTTTCCAGGTTGGCCTTACAGGCACCATCTTTACTCTTCTTGGCCCGGTGAAGACTGGTGAAGTCTGGTCCTTTACGCTGAACGACGGGGCAGTCGTCAGCTATGTCTTTATAATTGGAGCCTCTTACGACGTCGGCGACATCACTATTCCGGTTGATGAGCTTCCTGAGCTTGCAGCAGCCCTGGCCGAGGCAATCAATAACGCCGGCACCGGTTTCACAGCGACAGCGGATGGCGCAACCGTTCTGGTTGAGAATCCAGCCATCTTCTCAACGAGCTGGAGTATTGCGGAAGGTACCGATCCTGATGATTCGACTGTTGAAGGTGCTGTTGCCACGGGTTCGCTTGATACTTTGGCCGATATCGCCGAGTTCTTTGCCAAAGCCATCAACGAAGACTCGGATGCTGTTGAATTCTCCGTTGCAGTTGAAGGCAATACTCTCGTTATCGTCAACCGTGACAACGCCACATTCGCAACCGCTGTGACTATCGGCCCGGATGGTGATGATGCTGGTTCAGCAGGTAGCGCAATTGATGTATCCACCTATGCAAAGTCTGTTACCCTGATTGGCAACGCCGGTCCTGGTGAAGCCTGGTCGGTGAGCTTCGCTACTCTGAGCTATACGTATGAGGCCGCCGAAGGTGACGTTTTGGCTGATATCGCAACTGCCCTGGCAATCGCCATCAATGCCGATGATGCAGGCGCAACGGATTACACTGCCGTGGCCTCCGGTGATACCCTCTATATCGTCAATCGTGCCAACACAATCTTTATACCGACGGTCACGGTGCTGCCAGCCAACCTGTTTGTTACCCTGCCGGTTACGGCGACCATCACCTTTACCGGTACTCCTGTTGCCGGCGGAACCTGGTCAATCGTTGTTGCTGGTACTCAGTATGATTATGTGGTCCAGTCGTGGGCGAATATCTCCTTCTACGGCGACCCGGCGGATGGAGAGATCTGGTCACTGACCATTGATGGCATCGGCACCTACGAGATCGTGATTGGTGATAACTATCCGGTTGGCGGCATCACGACTACCGTACTGACCGTGGAAAACCTTGCCGGTGCTTTTGCCCAGGCGGTTAACGATGATGCCACTGACTTTGTTGCCTCTGTTGTGATAACGATTGACGAGGATTCCAACGAGCACATTGCTCTGTACATTGCGAACACTCTTAATGACGCATTCTCGGTCAACGTTACGATCACACCGGTTCCTGATGATGAAGCTGTGATCACCATGGGTGGGACTCCGACCGTAGGTGACACCTGGAACCTGATGCTCGCAGGGCTTCCTTCCATCAGCGTTACCATTGGTGACTACTACGACACCGTTGATGATGATATCCCCGCCATCTTGCTGACCGAGGTTCTGACTGCTGAGCAGGTCAGTGCAGCAATGGCAGTGATCATCAACACTTCAATTGCCGGTTACACTGCCGTGGCGGATGGCAAGACGCTGACCGTCAGCAATGATGTCGCGGCTGTGTTTGCTGCTCAGGTTGGAATCACCCGTATTGATATTGATGGTATCGGCGGATCAATGACCATGACGACTCCGGCAACTGATGGTGTAGTTAAGATCGTGGCCGGCGATACGTTTGCTGAAGTTTCCGAGGGTCTGGCGGTACAGGTCGGTGGTGGATTTGTGGCGTCTCCTCAGGGGCCCAGGCTGATTGTTGCGAATCCGGCAGCGGAAACATTCTCGCTGACACTCGCTGGCGATGCTGAAGGCGTGATCGAAGCGGCAAATTATGCACAGAATGCCACCGTTGCTTTGGTCGAAACGCCAGTGGCAGGTGAGTCCTGGATCATTGAATTTGCGATTGAGCAATATGACGCGCTCAATGAAGAGTTCATAACAGTTACGCAAACCTTCAGTTATCTCGTTGCCGATGGTGATGTTTTGGCTGATATTGCCACGGCCCTGGCTGAAGCGATTCAGGCCGATGCTTCCGCTGGTTTCCTGGCGCTTGCCGTTGGCGATAATGTTTTGATAATCAACCGGACGGGCACGGCCTTTAGTGCAACTCTCGAGATTACGCCGAGCGGCAACTTCGATATCCAGTCGGCGACGACCTTGCGCCTGGTCCGTGCTCTGGCAGTTGGCGAAACCTGGGAAGTCACCATCACCATTCCTGTAGAGGATGCGCCGGCGACAATACTTACTTACGAAATTTTCGTATCGTCCGGCGATACGCATGCTGCGATTGTAACTGCTCTTGCTGCCGAGATTAACGCAGATGGCGATGCTACAGATTTTGTTGCCATGGCTGAAGGAGATCTCCTCCTTATCGTCAGCCTCAGTGCCTCTGATTTCTATCTCGGTGTTTCGATTACTGATGGTGCAGGCGATCCCATGGCCGTTGTTTCCGGCGACTTCGAACACAACGAAGCCAGGGCTGCTGCGGCAACTCCAATCGGGGCAAGGTTAGACGGAGAGCTTTGGACTTTGACCATCACTTTCATCAATCTCGATGGTGAAGCTCAGTTCCTCGAGTATAGCCACAGTTTTTCAACCGGCGATTCGGCAGCCATGGTTGCCGGGTGGTTTGCTGATGAAATTTTTGATGATTCTGAGGCTTCTGACTTCGCAGCCCTGGTTGTGGATGACATGCTGTTCATCATCAGTCTGATGAACGATCTTTTTTCTGTCAGCTCTTTGGTTGCCACTGCTTACGCTCCTGTCGAAGTGACTTCAACCGAGTCGACAGACGCTAATACCGTTCAGTTCACAGGTCTTGCTGTGCCGACGGATAGCTGGGAACTCACTCTTGGCGGTACGACCTATGCGGCTACGGTGGTTTCAGCAATGGTGTCCCTTTCCGGTACAGTCACTGTTGAGGAAATTTGGGCGATAACACTGGACGGTACGATCTACGAGCATGAAGCCAGTGATGAAGACACGACACTCGACACCCTGGCTGAGATTGCGGCGGCCCTGGCTGCAGCGATTGACGCTGATTCTGACTACATGGCAACAGCAGATGGCGGAACTTTGACGATCTCGAAGTTGAACAGTGCGCCGCTGACCATCAGTACCGTGATTACGCCGGCCGACAGCGAGACTCTATGTGAGTTTGCCGTGGATCGTCGAGACAGCCTGGCTTACCTTGCGGCACAACTAGCAGATGAGATCAATGCAGTTGGAACTTTCACGGCGGTAGCACGCGGTGACATTCTGTCCATTCTCGGCACGACCGCGATTACACTCAGTGGCGTTGTTACTCCGCTCGACGACACCGATTCGAGCCTGACGACATCGGCTTCGCAACTATCTCTGACTCGCACGCCGATTGCCGGTCAATCATGGACTCTCACTGTCAATGGCAGCGATTACATCCATCTGGTGACAGATGGCCAGACAGCTTCAGATATTGCTGCCGCATTGGCCATTCTGGTCAACCTCGAAACCGGCACAACAGGTCTTGTTGCCGTGGCTGAGGCTGCTGATCTGATCCTCTTTAATGTGACGGGAACCCCGGTTGTCGATGCTTCTGAAGCCAGCACCGCTGATGTTTCTGCCTTGATTACAACTGGCAAGAAAACCATCCTCCTCGGCACCGTTAATCCGGGTGAGTTCTGGACCGTAACTCTTGATGGTCACACCTACTCTGTTGAAGGGACTGAGACTGTCGACGAAATCGCGGATATCGTTGCTCTCCTGGCCGACCTGATTAGCGCCGATGACTGGAGCGCGGAGATTACTCTGGGTGGTACGATCGCAGCCGATGAAGACTGGACACTCACTGTTGACGGTAAAAACTACACGGTCAGGACCGATGCTGAGAGTACTCTTAATGAAATCGCTGCAGCACTGGCGGAGCTGGTCAACAACTATACGACTGAAGAAGATCTGACTGACGTCAAGGCCGAGGTCGAAGATGCTGTGCTGCGTATCGGGGCTTTCTCCGGTGAGTTTGTGGTTGTTTCCTTATCAATCAGCTCCGGTGCCGGCACATCAAATATCAGGATCCCGTATGACTACACCGCCATTGCCGCAATGGATGACCTGCTGATCATCAACCGCGCTGGTGTGGTATTCGACGTGGACGAGCCAGCCTTCGTAGTTGAGCCGTCCGGTGCCGGTACTGTTGCGCCTGAACCGGCCGCGATCCTTGCGACTCTCTCAGGAACATTGGTTGTCGGTGATACCTGGTACCTGCTGGTTAACACAGGTGGGGAAATTCATGCCTACAGTCACCTGGTCACTGGCACTGATACCCTTGAGACGATTGCTGCAAGCATGGCTGCTCTTGTGAACCTCTCGGGGATCGTGGTCACTACAGAAGGAGAAACCCTGATTGTTCTCGGTATGGGCTACACCAGTTTCGCCTTGGCGTATGATATCGCCCGCCCGGATGGCACCACTCGTGGCCAGATGTTGATCAATGCAGAAACTGCAGCTAAGCAACAGGTTGATCTGACAGGGACACCCGCGGTTGGCGAAGCATGGTCACTCGCAATCACCATTGATGGTACGACTTTGACTGTTACACATATTGTTGAAGAAGGTGAAGTCCTGGGCAATATCGCCTCGTCTCTGGCAGCCCAGATTACTGCATCCGGCCTGGCCACTCTGGTTGGTCTGGCTGAAGATGCAATCCTCGTGATCGTCAGCCGCAATGGGACCTTGTTTACGGTTGTTTCTGCCATCGAGCCGGTGCAGCGACCTGCAGGTCGTGGTGAAGTGACGGTCATTGATCCTGACAGTGGCGCAACGGTCATTGCCAATCTTGGCGCAACAATGCGGGTTGGCCAGGTCTGGACAGTGTGGCTGACAGTTGATGATGATACCTATGAGTACATCTACACCGTTATGTCGGGCGACAGTCTCTCTACTGTTGCGGCAACGCTGGCTGGCCTGATCGCGGGTGATGGTCTTGTTGGGATCACGGTTGCTGCCGAAGGCGCAGCCCTGGTTGTCACCGATCGCCTGGATCGTAATCTTGAGGTTGTCGTAGAAATGACACCGCCACGCTTTTTCGCCATTGATGCAACAACGGCAACTACAACCAAGGTCCAACTCAGTGGCACACCGGTAGCAGGAGAAGACTGGACGCTGGTCATTGATGACCAGTTCCGGACACTGACTATCGTCGATGAAACGCTCGCAGAGGTGGCTGTCTGGTTCGCAGCAGAGATCAGCACTGATACCGAAGACTTCACGGCCTGGACCGAGGGTGCTTTACTGATCATCACCAACCGTGCCGGTAACGAGTTCAATACTACGCTGTTGTCTCAGGACGTCACACGACTGGCTGGCAAAGCCTTTACTACGCTTGATTATGGTCTGAGTGCCGATGATGTGGAGAAGCGCTTGCGGATTCTCTACGGATTTGAAGATATTGAAGTTGAGGCCGAGGTCGGTATTGGCAACGTCACCTACACCTTCAAGTTTGTTCGTGACCAGGCTGGTGAAGACTTCGATGAAATTATCTGGAATGAAAACCAGATCACGACAGGGTTGTTGCCAACTGCTGGAGCCTCTGCCGATGTTCTCATCACTACGATTCAGGACGGCTCTTTCAATGTCGGTCTGAACAATGTACAAACGGTTGCTGTTGAAGCCACCGGTGGCTACTTCACACTGAGTTTCCTGCTTGAGAACGCAGAAGGTGAACTGGTCTTGGTGACGACTAACAACATTGCTTACGATGCAACCGCTCTGGATTTCTACAAGGCTCTCAGTAAACTTTTCAACCCGAACGGCTCGACGATTGATATCAATCCTGACTTTGATCGTGAGACCCGTATTCCGTCACGGCCTTACACTGACAACGTTGCCGTCAGCAAGTTTGACAACGTCTTCCAGATCACCTTTCAGGGTGCCTGCGCTGACCTCTCAATTCATGACATCAATACGGTGAATTTGGAAGGAACTGCACGCACTGTAACGGTCGCTATCAGCGGTGTAACCGATGGTGATGCCGCGATTGATGCCGCTACGACGACAACCACAATGATTACCCTCAGTGGCACCGCTGCTGCAGACGATATTTACACGCTTACTCTGATCATCGGTGGCAACCAGATCGAATTTGTTTACAATGCTGATGGTGGAGAAACTGCTGCTGTTGTTGCTGCGCAGTTGGCTGCAATCGTCTATCAACAGGCAGGAGCTGGTTTCGTGGCAACCTCAGATGGCGGTACGCTGATTGTCGCCAACACAGCGGGTGCCATGTTCTTTACTGATATCAATATCTGCGGTACAGGAACTGCCGTTATTGATGAAACTTCTGCCCGTTCCACATCTGTCGATCTGAGTGGCACTCCTCTGGCTGGCGAGGTGTGGACGATTGTACTCAACGATGACTTTGCGACCACTTATGGTTACATAGCAAGTGATGCCGACGGTACCATCGATACTCTCGATGAAATCGCGGTTGCTCTGGCTGTCATGATTAACAATGATGTCGCTCTGTCTGATTATGTTGCGATGACTGATGGCGATACGATTCTGATCACCAGCCTTTCCGGTGCGGTCTTTGACACGGTCTTGACTGTTACGCCTTACGGTCTACCGGTTGACGGTGATGTCTGGACGATCACGCTGACGAATGATGAGACCGAGGTCACCGGTCTTGCGGCTGGATATACCTACACCGTTGAGGATGGTGACACGCCGTTTGCAGTGGCAGCCGCCCTTGCCGACCAGATCAATACTTTCGGTGCTCCGGAGTACACGGCCTGGACTGATGGCACCCTGCTGATCATCGAGAGCCTTGCTGGTAACAAGTTTACGGTCACGATCAATCTGACCGCCGAAGAAGCCAGTTACATCATCGAGCCAGATACGGCCACCGTCGAGACCCGGATCAATGGCATCAACTACTACGGCATCAAGATTCTCAACATCGATCTTGGTTCTGGTGATGATGTCTTCAACGTTCAGGGCACTTCGGCAATTACCAACCTCAACCTGCATGATGGTGATGAGCGAGTCTATATCTCCTCGACAGCCAATTTTGATCTTGAGACCGATACGGACTTCCTGCGCGGTCATCTGAATGATGTTGACGGCATGCTCAACATCGACGTTGGGACGGGTCGCCACAAGCTGATGATCAGTGACGAGTCGGCCACCATAGGTGACGATGATGTTCTGATCACCGACACCTTCACCACCGCAGCGGATCGTGGCGAGATGCAGCATGATGTTACCGGTGAAGCCCTGCTTGATACTGAAATTTACATCATCGGTCTGGCCGAGGGCGCCATCACATATCAGGCTGATGGTCTGGCTAACTTCGCTGAGGGCATTACCATCT